>JACOYT010000039.1 GCA_016181725.1 Candidatus Roizmanbacteria bacterium
AATATCGGAGATCGTATGTATTTCCTTTCGAGAAAGAGAGGGCGCAATACTTATTCTAGGACGACGCTCTAAAAGCAAACGGTCAATTCGAATTGAGGAAAAACGGCTGATATCTTCAGGCGCAATCCCAAATTATCGTACAACTGGACTATAAAGTACTTCCCTATAGCGCCAATCACTGTTCCACCACCACTCTGGGTAGGGATAAGGACGTGTGTGATAAAGCGCTGAAAACACATAGTCATACTCTTCCTCGTTTTCTGGGGGATACGTTTTAAGAGGGATAAATTCGGACAGTGGTCGTCTAGCTGGTTGTTGTTCGCGGGGCTTTCTTCGATGGAAGAGCTCTTTGAAGCTTGGCATAGGGCTTTCTAGTATACCAAAACTTCAGCCCATATGGACATATTTCTTATCTTCTGATATAATTACCCGCCCATGGCGGTGCGTGTGGAGCGAAGTCCTTACAAAAAACTTCTCCAAAGCGTCACCTCAAGAAGCATACAGGAGGTTTTCCCCTCCCCATTTATTGATGACGTTTCCGTGACAGATCTTTTAAACTCTCTCGTTGAGGACATGATCTCAAAAGAAAATCTGAAGCGTGTGTGGAATGCGGTCGAAGACTTCGACCTTGACAACGAAAGACTGCAAACCTTAGCAGGCTTCGTGGAGCTTGATAAGATTGTTGAGGTTTTGGATCGGAAACCCATACAGAGAATCGAAAAGATACTTTTGGGGAAAGTGCCAGGCTTAAGTCGGACCGATGAGGTTCTGGATGAGAAACGAAAAGAGGCAAAGGACGATTGGGAGAAAATTATTAACCTTGCAAAAAGACTCATCATCATGGGAACATTTTTATCACACGATCAAGACATAGGCGAGTTGTATGTAAGAAAAGTCAATAAAAACGGGACGCCGGTGAAATACCGAGTTCCACTCATTCAACCTTCGACGTCTCTTACGATCGCAGTAAACAGCTACATCGAAGAAAGCCTCCTTGCAGCTCTCCCCGCCCTTCCCGAGGCCGACACCCGAACCCAAGGGCTTTTTCGTGGTTAAAGACCAAATCTCTCAGCAAGTTTTTGGTCGTTCCTTGCTGCAGCTTCAAACTCTTCTTGTATGACTGCTTCCAGATCTGTGAGTTGTGTAGGAGTTAACGTAGCTTTCTTATCAAGCGGCCGAAGGCACGCTAACTTCACGACATCTTTATAGCTGTAAAGGGGACGATTGTTACCATTAAATTCGGTGATCGTAATTCTATAGCGATCAACTAGTCTTTCGATGTCAGCGTTCAATCGGAAGCCTCGAAAAACACTGACGATTTGCCTATCATTCGATAATTCAGGAAGCGTTGATGAAGCTATGCGTGCAATCGCATCTTTTGCGACCTGTCGAATAGTTGGAAATTGATCTTCAAGAAGACTGACTTCTCTCGACACCTCTACTAACGATGATGTTTCCTCCTGCGAGAGATCGCCGCTTTCTAAAGAGTTAATGTATTGCTCTAAGCTCGCATCCACCAAATCATCCATAACTTGAAGTCTGTCTTCACCCAAGTTTACGAAATGTTCAAGTAGCTTGCGGCTGAGCGTATCGTCCCCTACTCTTTCGACGTATGCTGGCAAAAGCCCTATTTGGACAATCTGTTGAACCTTTTCCAATGCCCCAAGCGTTATCTCTCCTAACTCTTCTCTTGTTTTCTTTTTCTCAACGACTGCAACCAATCTCTCACGAAGTTGGGACAAAAGATCAGATGGGGGCATTGGAACTCCTTTCTTCTCAAATTCTTCCCGGCGACTTTCAAGAAACGAGACAAAGAGCGCAGCTTCATCAACAGTAAGCGCAAGGCGCTCCAGTGGATCTTCTCTTTCGATAGGTTTAAGAAAGACATTGCCTCTTTCCGGGATCCCACCAAACGTACCGGTGCATTCGATATCCATGCTCATTTTTTCACGTGCTAGCGGGCGAAGTTGAGATACAGTAGTAGAGACTTGTTTCCTTATAACTTTTGTATCTTCACCATGTATAGAAAGAGCAATGTCACCGTACGTAAATTGAGTGCCCATTAGATAAGCATCTTCCAACGTTTGCATCACAAGCGCACGAGTACCTGTCACCCTTAGACCGCCAGGAAAAAAGTATTCATGCTCGGGTTTGACTCGCACTTCTTCTTCAGCTTTCTTTCCAACAGTTTGATCGATAAGTGCAACTTCAATATCTTCAGAGACTTCATAGAGTCTTGCCCGACCTGCAAGTTCATTTGAGGATATCAGAGGTTTTCCTCGGTAAGTCAATCCAAGTAAAAAAGAGCTGATATTTCTGAATTCGCTTCCAGATACTAGTTCTTTTTCTCCAAAAGCCGCTCTATAAATTTCATTTGGTTTTAGCCTTTCTCCTTGGTGTTTGATTACAAAGACCAACGCTTTTATGCGGGCTTCACTGTAGTCTGGTTGTCCTCTCATAATTCTCGTCTTTGCTGAATATTCCTCGCTTCTTCGCCTTTCTTCTCTGACTTTTACCTTATAATCCGGCAGAAGCTGCACTGTGATAGATCTTCGCTTAGGCTTTTCTTCTGGCGCTTCTTTTTCAGGTGTTTCCTTCGGAGTTGGCTCCTTGACTTTAGGCGTTACGACTTCTTCTGCAAGACCGACTTTCTGCAGAGGCCAAAGAAACCGCGCTCTTTCTTTTTTGTCTTCTACAAAAGTGTTAGCGAAATCTATTGCAAGATGAGCATTCGGGATATTGCTTAATATTTTTTCACGTTCCTCTTCAAGCATTGTTGGTTCAATTACGCCTGCGTCTATTGCGTTCTTAAGCGCCTCTAAAGCCGGTACGACCTCAACGATGGTTAAGACGATAGATGTAAAGTATGTCCGCATGTCCTCTCTTAATACGAGTTCTTGAATCTGATTATCAACTCTTTCACTCGGGCTTCTTAATACTTCAGCCACAAGACTTCCTCCGGCTTTTATTTTTGCCTGAAAATCTTTTTGTACCTCCCTTAAGCCCTTGTATTGTTCAATTGGAAGAGATTCTGGTCGTGCCATAGACATTAGAGAAATGTTTTATTTTGCCGGTACAACAAATTTTGCTACCCAATGCTTTTCGGCTTTAGCAGAAGGGTTCATAGCGCTTATAGTTAATCCCCGTTTTTCCCCATGCGCGCCAACACTTGCGAGTTTTGAGGCTACAGACGTACTTGTTCTTGTGTAGAGATAGCCGTAGGCTTTCCCAAAAAGCTGTTCGTGTCCGCCTGTTGCATCAAGATGTTGAAATACTACCTCCACCCAATCAGGAGCGCCAGCAATTACCGCCTTTACACTCGGAACTTTGTTTGACCAGTTGGTGTATAAACGACACCACCCAATTCTTTTAGCGCTTTGCGGCTTTTCTCTGAAAAGTTCTCCGGTTCACGCTTCGCAGTCTCGAAAGCATCAGCCGCTTCAAATGAGACATCTGGAAAACCATCTGCTTTTAATGTTCTAAAAAAAGCCTCGAGAGCTCTCGCTTGAGCTTCCTGCTTTGAGCCTTTCGGCGCTTCTTGAATAGCGCGCAAAATATCTCGTTCGATTGCCATGTCTGGAAGTATACGGTTTTTTTGGAAAAAGTCAACTATGGGATAACATACAGATTGAGATATAAATCATATTGATTAAATGCTGGAGGTCGTTTAATATAAGGATATACCCTTCGATTTCACTCAGGGTAAATTTGCTATACAAATTTATGGAGATAAAAGAGGCGGTGTTGAGGTTTCTTGAGTATTGTGAGCTTGATAAGAATCTTTCGGTAAAGACGGTACGGATGTATGGGTATTACTTACGGTTCTTTCAGGAATGGCTCATAGGAGCTCAAAGCGCAAAACGTAAAGCGCAAAACTACAGGGAAAAGCTTAAAACTGGTGATGGCGGTGATTTTGAGGTTGAGGATATTGACGAGGATACGATCCGTGAGTTTCGGCTCTATCTTTCGCATAATTATAAGAATCCTTTCAAAGGGCAACTCAAGCGCCAGACGCAGAACTACTTTTTGGTTGCGCTTCGGTCCTTTTTCCGCTACCTCATAAAGCAGAAGCTAAAGGTGATGCCTCCGGAGATGATTGAGCTTGGAAAGATGCATGATAGAAATATCAAATTTTTGCTTCCGGATGAGCTTGAGCGCCTGTTTCGCGCAGTCGATACCTCAAACGAGCTTGGCCTTCGAGATCGCGCAATCTTGGAGGTGCTTTTCTCAACCGGACTTCGGGTTTCGGAGCTTGTCTCCTTGAATCGCGAACAGGTAAATCTTGATGCCGGAGAATTTGGGGTAATTGGAAAAGGGGGTAAGGCGCGCGTGGTATTTTTGTCAAAAAAAGCAAAAGAGTGGCTTGGGAAATACCTCTCGCATCGAAAAACCCCCTATCGCCCACTCTTTGTGAGATACTCCGGACCAAAAACAAAAGAAGGATTAACCGATGAGAAGATGCGTCTTTCGGCTCGCTCGGTTGAGCGGATGATTGATAAGTATCGAAAAATTGCAGGAATCCTCTTTCGTATCGGCCCCCATGTCCTTCGTCACTCATACGCAACCGACCTTCTCACCCACGGCGCAGACCTTCGATCGGTCCAGGAAATGCTTGGACACAAGAATATCTCAACAACGCAGATCTATACCCATGTGACAAACACAAGATTACGGGAGATACACGAGAAGTACCACTCTGGGAACAAATAGAGATTTATGATGTATGATTTAAGATTCATGAATAGAATTCTTAAATCCTAAATCCTAATTCGTAAATCATGCTCGGTCTTTTGAGAAAGTATAAATACATTATTTTGCTTTGGGTTCTCATTCTCTCCTACACCATCTACTTTTCCTACTTTACTATCCTTCGTTACCAGACGCTTTATGCTTCTTATTTTGATCTTGGGATCATGCATCAGACGGTGTTTAATACCTTCCGCGCCATAACCAACGTAGATCCTGGGCGTATTTTGGAGCTTACCGACCCATTTGGAGTAACGCAGATCAAACGGATGGTTATCCACAATGACATCTTGCTTGCTTTTCTTGCACCTTTTTACTTGATTTCATCATCGCCCGCTACCCTCCTTGTTATCCAAACGGTTATCCTTGCGCTGGGCGCTTTAGCTGTATTTAAAATTACACAAAGCGTCTTTGAAAAAAACCGATTTAAAAATCTTTACTCTTTGCTCTTTTCTCTATCATATCTTCTCTATCCTTCGCTTCAACGCGGAAACATCTTTGATTTTCATGCGGTCACACTTGCCTCTACCCTCCTTCTTTTTATGTTCTATTTCTGGCTAAAAAAAAGATACTGGTTGAGTTTTCTATTTCTTACGTTGGGTATTTTCTCAAAGGAGCAGGTTGCTCTGACAACGGCCTTCTTCGGGCTGTATATACTTTATTCTTCGAGCTTTGCCAATGTCATTCCGAATTTATTTCGGAATCTGCTGCCTCGTAAGCAGCAGGTCCTGAATCAAGTTCAGGATGACAGGTTGGGGGGTTCCCGACTTCGCGCAAACGATAAAAACTTTGCTTTCTTGATTATTGGAACAAGCATTGTTTGGTTTGTCTTATCGGTATTCGTGATAATTCCCAGCTTTCGCGGCGGTGATCACTTCGCACTTGCAAGGTACCGTGATTTCGGTGAGACGCCGATAAACGTCATTCTTGGAGTTTTTGCGAAGCCGCAGGTTGTGGCAAGATATCTTATAAATACGAATGTTGCGCAGTACTTTCTATTTTTACTCGGTCCTCTCGGATTTCTGTCAATCCTTGCACCGTGGGAGTTTCTGATTGCGCTTCCTGAACTTGGGATAAACCTTCTCTCAAACAATCCAAATACGATAAATATCATCTACCACTATCAGGCGGTGATACTACCATTTGTTTTTATTTCGGCGATGTATGGAGCCAGAAAAATTTCAAATTTCGCCCTTCGACAAGCTCAGGGTGATGGTGAGCGAAGTCGAACCATCAAATATCAAATATCAAACTGGATAATACTTTATATACTGGCAATGACTTTTTTATTTGCTTATCTTAAGGGTCCTCTCCCCTTTTCGCGCGAAAAAGAGATCCACCCATTTGTCTATCCTCAAAAGGAAGCAAAAGAGGCAAAGATCTGGGCCGAAACTTTGAAAAACGAGAGCTTGAGGATCTCCACAACAGGTCAACTCTCCCCCCTTTTTACCTCAAGAAGGTACTTTTATCAGTTTTCGAAAAATTACGATTTAGCCGATTATGTTGCGCTTCGCCTAAATGAGATATATAATTATCCCGAGAAAGACGAGCTGATACTAGTGTATGAAAGGTTGAGAGAGGATAAAGATTTCCAGTTGATTTATAAGACAGAGAATTTTGAAGTATACAAGAAGGCCCAATTCAAAGCTCTGTGAAATGATTTATGATTTAAGAGATAAGATTTAAGAATATTCATAAATCATAAATCCTAAATCAAAAATCCAAGCTATTATGTTGAGCGTAATTGTTCCGTTTCACAATGAGGCAGAGAGCTTGAAAGTTTTGTACCCGAAACTTATTCGCGTTGCGGAGCGGATGAGGAAACCGTACGAGGTTATTTTTGTGGATGATGGGTCAACGGACGAATCAATATCAAAATTACAGAGCAAAAATCAAAAAGAGCAGATAAAGATAATCGCTCATAGGAAGCGGCTGGGGAAAGGGAGGGCACTTTTGAGCGGCTTTCAGGCTTCAAAAGGAGACGTACTTGTTTTTATGGATGCCGATCTTCAAGACGACCCAGAAGATATTCCTGTATTTCTTTCCGCAATCGAAAAAGGTTACGACTTGATAAACGGCTGGAGAAAGGAAAGAGTTGATCCGCTCCACAAAACAGTACCGTCATTCATCTTAAATAATTTACTTTTGAAGCCGCTATTGCGGTCGCGATATCACGATGTCAACTGTGGATTCAAAGCCATGCGGCGTACGGTTTTAGAGCAGATTCCTTTGTATGGGGACAACTATCGCTTTATTCCCATCTTGGCAGAAAAAGAAGGGTTTAAAACCTCGGAAGTTCCGGTGAAACACAAACCACGAAAATACGGGCGGTCAAAATATGGGGTCCTGCGCTTATTTTCAGGATTTTTTGATACCGTAACAACATACTTTATCTTCAGATTTTCAGAAAAACCGCTCCACTTCTTCGGACCCGTCGGGCTTATAATTTTTCTCGTTGGGTTTGGGATATCTTTGTATCTTACGATCGAGCGATTGTTCTTCGGAGTTCTCCTTTTTAGAAGGCCTGCACTCCTCTTGGGCGTGCTTTTAATTATTGTTGGAATCCAAATCGTCATGACCGGAGTGATAGGAGAACTTCTGGTCTACTTAAGCAAGAAACAACAAGGTGCATAATGAAAAAGCTTGATATCGAGTTTTACGGTAGATCGACGGGTCCTGCCGCGGTCTCCTTCCCGCCAGTGCTCGCTACGCTGCGCGCTGTCGGGAGCCCTTCCGACCGCGTCACCCGTCGATCTTCCATCGCTTTTTCCTAATTTTAGCTGGAGATTTTATTAAAATAACCTTATGAGACGAAAAATCCTTGTGACTGGTGCCGGAGGCTATATCGGCTCGGTTGCGGCCTATTTGTTTCTGCAAAACGGATACGAGGTAGTTGGGATTGATAACTTCTCAACCGGCTATCGAAAACCGCTTGAGCTTCTTCAAGGGAAATTTGGTCAGGAAAAACTTCGATACTACGAAGCAGATCTTACAAGAGACTTTAATTTTGTATTTGAGAAAGAAAAAGGGATTGAGGCAGTTGTACATTATGCAGCATCCTGCAAAGTTGATGAATCGATGAAGAATCCGCAAAAATATTTTACCAACAATGTGGTAGGATCACAAAATCTGCTTTCTGCCATGTTAGATCGCAATATTAAAAAAATTATTTTTTCATCAACGTGCGCCGTATATGGAGAAGCAGAGTACGTGCCAATTGACGAGAAGCATCGGACACTACCTACCAATCCGTATGGCGAGTCAAAACGGATGGTTGAGAAGATGATGGAATGGTATGGCAGGCTTAAGGGATTACAGTATGTCGTGCTTCGTTACTTCAACGTCTGCGGAGCCTCCGATGACGGATTGATTGGCGACTCCAAAAAACCCTCGGTGCTTTTGGTACAGAATGCTGTTCGTGGAGCTTTGGGTTTGGAACCTTTCTATCTTACCTATCAAACGGTCGATACGCCAGACAAATCCCCTATCCGTGACTATGTCAATGTGGTCGATCTCAACGAAGCCCACCTTAATGCACTTGAATATCTTTTCAAGGGTGGCGCAAATGAAATAATAAATGTGGGGACCGGGACCGGTGACTCGGTGCTTGAGATTATCGATAAAGTCCAAAAAGCAACTGGCAAGCATTTTACCGCTGAGAAAGGAAACTTGCGAGAAGGAGAGTATGCGAAGATGATTGCCACAATCGAAAAAGCAAACCGTATCTTGGGATGGAAGCCAAAAAGAACCGTCGCAGACAGCGTAAAATCTCTTCTTGCGTGGTATACGGCGCATCCAAAAGGCTGGGAGTAAGTGCGGCACAGAGGCTCGATACCGAATTTGGCGGTAGATCGACGGGTCCTGCCGCGGTCTCCTTCCCGCCAGTGCTCCTCCGACATACGTCGGAGTCCGCGCTGTCGGGAACCCTTCCGACCGCGTCACCCGTCGATCTACCGTTTAGGATTTGAGGAGTCGCTATTTTCCACTTGACAAGTGGTTTTTTTGCTATAATGGCAGCATGGACCAGCACAACGGTACAAAAAGAAATTCTCCCTTACCGCTCATACTTTCATAAATATTGCAACTCAGATAAAATTAAACGAATAATTTTATGGACAAAACCCTAGCCGCAATCATCCTTGCAGCAGGAAAAGGAACTCGGCTTAATTCGCGAGAAGTCAACAAAGTCGTGTTCCCGTTTTGCGGAAAGCCGATGATACGGTACGGGGTTGAGCTTTTTAAAGGTGTTTCTCCAAATGTGCATGTGGTGGTTGGCGCCTACGCAGATAGCGTGAAGGAAGCGCTCGCCTCTCAAAAGGGAATTGTTTACATATATCAAAAACAACGCCTCGGTACAGGACACGCGGTAAAGATTGCTCTTGCGGAGATTAAGCAAAACTCCCCTTCTCTTGTCCTGGTTGGATACGGAGATCACCTTATGTTCTATAAGAAAAGCACGATTAAAAGACTCATTGATCTACACAAAAAGCAGAAAGCAGTAGTTTCTTTTATAAGTGCCTTCTATGACAAGCCGGAGGAGCTGGCATGGGGGCATATTGAGCGTGATAAGACGGGAAAGATTTTAGATATCATCGAACATAAAGACGCTGATGAAAAACAACGAAGAATTAAAGAACTCAATGCCGGATTATACTGCTTTGACTATTTTTTCTTAAAGACGCACATCGACTCCATACGGCGATCAAAAGTTAGCGGAGAGTACTATCTTACGGATATCGTAAAAATTGCTCTTTTCGACGATCTCCCGGTTGCTGCTTTGACCGTACCGTTTGAGGAAGTTGGTATCGGGGTGAATCGTTCTTGGGAGCTTGAACAGAGTCAGAAATACTACAAGAAAACCCATGCCTCGCTTTAGTACCCAAAGAAGCAGAGGCCTTCTTTATATAACTGTCTTCATCAATGTCATAAGTTTCGGGATGATTTTCCCGATCCTTCCACTTTTTGCAAAAACACTCAAGGCAACACCTTTCGATATTGGAATTCTGGCTGCCAGTTTTTCGTTTGCGCAGTTTCTCACCAGTCCAATCCTTGGGAGAATTTCAGACAGGGTTGGAAGAAAACCGATAATTTTTTTGTCGATTTTAGGATCGGCCGTTTCATTTTTGATTGCTGCTTTTGCGCACAGTCTTTGGGGCATTCTTGTCTCCCGAATCCTTCATGGCGTATCTTCCGCAGGCAATTTCCCAACAGCTCAAGCCTTTATCGCCGACACAACAACAAAGAAAGAGAGGACATTTTACATGGGAAAAATCTCGGCGTTCTTTGCGCTTGGCTTTGTGGTTGGGCCGGTGTTTGGCGGAGTTTTGGGGGCTAAAGGTTTTTTCTTGGCGTTTTTTTCAGCAGCGATCGTATCTTTCATAAACCTCATTTTTATTTCATTCATGCTTCCGGAATCGTTGAGTAAAAAGAGCAAACAACCTATCTTAACCGGTAGCTTCCTAAACGTGAGAGAGATCTATCATGGGCTGCGAGGAGATTTCGGCATGCTTTTTTTTCTTCTTTTTTCCTGGGCATTCTATGTTTCAAACTTTCAGGTTGCAATCCCCCTTTTCACGGAGAGCTTATTTAAGATGGGTCCCTTTGAAAATGGGATTTTCTTCTCAACAGTTGGCGTATTTGCGGCAATAACCCAGTGGCTGATTCTTCCCTACACGGTAAGGAGATTTAAAGAGCTTGCGACGATATTTCTTGGACTTTTATGCATGGTTTTTGGACAGATTTTTGCTCCTCTTTTCCCTTCGGTTTTTCTGTTTTATGCATTTTTTATGATTTCGGTTTTGGGGAGCGGATTGACTCGTCCTACTGTAAATGCGGTTTTGTCAAAGGCGACGAAGGCGGGGCAAGGCGCAACGTTGGGCCTTGGATTTTCGTTTGAAAGCTTGGGGCGAGTTTTGGGGCCTCTCATTGCAGGCATTTTTATATCTCGATTTGGATTGGCATTTCCGTTTTGGGTTTCAAGCGGTGTTTTGGCGATAGGACTCTATTTCTTTTGGCGGATTGAGATAGCGAAGAAAGGCAGATTATTGTAGCATACAGAAAGCGTATTAGCAACGAGTGGTATAATATTCTAAAAGAGCTGCGGGTGTAGTTGAATGGCTCAACGTCACCCTTCCAAGGTGAAGATGACGGTTCGATTCCGTTCACCCGCTCCAAAGCGCCAATTTTAACCTACGAGGTTAAAAGTGGCCTTTCAGGACGATCCAGATTGATGAGAAAATATACGATTCTTCTTATCTTCGTCTCTGCGTTTGTTATTCGTTTCATTTCTCTTGATCAGTCGCTCTGGCTTGATGAGGCGACAACTGCGAATGTAGTACAACAGTACGGATTCGCACAGATTATTCAAAACTTCTCACCGCGCGACTTTCATCCCCCACTCTACTATCTTTTTATGAAGGCATGGACGAACATGTTTGGTTATTCGGAGATTGCCTTGAGGTTTCCCTCAATTATTTTTTCGCTTCTATCCGGGTGGGTAGTGTATCTTATCGCAAAGCGATTGGCAAACAAAAAAGTTGCTTTATGGGCGGCAGTGTTTTTCCTTTTCAACCCCCTCATCATTTACTATTCTCAAGAAGCAAGAATGTATATGATGGCGACGTTTCTATTAACGAGCACGTTCTACTTCATTTTGGAATTGTTGACGGGTCCTGCCGCGACTTTCCCTCCCGCCAGTGCTCCTCCGACATACGTCGGAGTGCGCGCTGTCGGGAGCCCTTCCAGTCGCGTCACCCGTCAACAATTCACACTTATACTAGTCAATATATTTCTTTTCCTATCGCTTCTCACTTTTTATGGTTCGGTTTTCTTTATTCTCGCACTGTACTCGTACCTTTTGGTTAAAAAGAAATACCGACTTCTGGTTCAGATTTTGCCGGGATTCGTTGCAGGCTTACTTTTGGTTTCACCTCTCCTTCAGCAGCAATTTGCGAACTCAAAGCAGGTATTAGCAATTGTGGTGAATTGGACCACAGTATTAGGTCAAGCAACGATAAAGAATCTTTTGCTCTTTCCGATAAAGTTCGCAACAGGAAGAGTGAGTTTTGAACCGAAGATTCTTTCACAAGTTGTTCTTGGGCTGTGGACCGTATCGGTATTTTATTACGTGGCAAAAGGCGGGTTAAAAAACAGGAGGATGTTGTATTTCTTTGCGGCCCCCATTGCTTTGGGATTCATCTTCTCATTCTACAAGCCCCTTCTTCAATACTTCAGATTCTTATATCTTGTACCTTTTATGACCGTTCTTGTTGCGCTTGGAACAAGAACGAAGACACAAAGAACCGTACTTTTTCTTGGATTTTTTCTTCTTTCATTGGTCTACCTCTTTGATCCAAACCAGCACAGAGAAGACTGGAAGGCGCTTTCAAAAGCTCTCCCAAAAGACACAAAGATTTACATAATTTCCTCATCAAGCGATCCTTTGAAGTACTATCGTCCTGATGTGGTAATAGCCGATATAAGAAGCATCAAAAACGGAAAAGAGCTTCATGTAGTTCCCTACACAACCGACATTTATGGTTACGATTACCAAAGAGTTTACAAGTCAAAAGGCTATGAGTTGAAGGAGAAAAGGAATTTTAGAGGTCTAATATACGAGAGATGGACTAGATAGCGGATCCTGAAATGGTTCGATGTTACTCACCATCCTGAGCGAACTAAGTGAGTCGAAGGATGAATTTAGGATGACACTATACCAGCGTCTTTACTATTCCCCAAAGATTTCTGAACCGCTCAATCAAGATTGGCCCAAGATTTTTCATAAGATCTTCCCTACTCCAGTTCTTTGCAATAACCAATATCCAATTTCGAAAATCAAGATATGCTTTTTTCGTTTTAAACCGGGAAGATGTGACCTGTCCCATGTGCGTCACTTTTGCATCTTTTGTTATGCCAAAGGAGTAGCCCTTCTTTTTTGCACGCAAAAATAAATCGACATCTTCAAGATATGCAAAGAATCTTTCATCAAATCCACCAAGCCGAAAGAATCCATTGGTTTCAAAAACCATGGCGGTTCCGGAGATCCCATCAATTTTTTCCGTATTTTTGATGTCGGTTGTGAGCTTTACTTTTCCATAGGGTAAAACCATATAGCCGCAATTTTCGATCGTGTAATCGGGTTTCATCAAAACCGGCGAGGTTGCAACCCACCCATTTCGCTTGAGCGTTTCAAAACATGAAGACAGCCAGTCAGAATCAAACTCCACATCATCGTTTAAGAAGACCAGATATGTGGGATGAAACAATTCTCTTGCCCTTCTTGCGCCTTGATTTAGACTCTTTGGCACGCCTTCATTTTTTTGGTTGTTTATTACGGTTATGTTTTTTGTCCTTATAATATTTGCTGGATTGTTGTTTACCACAACAACCGGTGTCTTCGGATAGAATTTTCCAATAAGCGCAAGGATTTTTTTCAATCCCGAAACGTTTGTGAGCGTTGGGATAATGAAGGCAAAATCATGCCGGTAGTTTTTTGTATCCATAGTATGTGGTTAGAGAAAGCACCGCAACAGGGGCAAGGATCGCAAAGATATTAACCAGTGGGGGTGCCTTTACCCCAAGTTGTGGAATTAAAAGGTAACACCCTACGGTCATGATGAGAAAATACGCAATGTTGCCGTACAGGACAAAAACAGGTCGCTTTATCGTATACAAAACAAACTGCAGTGGAAGGCTACCCAAGGTAAATATGATAAAGGCAGGAACGAGCATCTTGGCAAGCGTTGCAGTCGGCGCGAATCGTTCGGTAAAGAAAAGATAAAAGACCTGATTTGGCGTCAAAAGAAGAAGCGCATACAGGCCGGCCGGAAGAAGAAGGTAGTAGAATCCGTGTTTGAGCTCATACAGCACCTCTTTCTTTGTCTTTGCTTTCGCAAAGCTTGGTGAAAGCACCTGGGTAATGCTCACAACCGTGGTTATGATGGTGAGAATTATTTTTTGAGCTAAACCATAATATCCAACGTCGTTTTTGAGACCAAAAAAGGAAAGAAGAAAAAGATCCATCCGACCGCCGAGGTTAAAAAGCTGGGTAGCAAAAAAATATGTCAACGTGTATCCAAAGCGAAACTCTTCTCGCTTGATCTCAGATTTCGCAAGCACAAAAACAAGATCCCGCCTTTCCAAAAAGAGAAGGAGGAAAAAGATGATCGGACCCAAAATCCCAAACACAAAGATTACCGCCCCAACCGTAATCGTCTGCGTATAGATAAGAAATAAAAGAATAACCGTTTTTATGACATTTTGAATATTGTTATAGATATTTGCCTTTAAGAATTTCTTTGACGCAAAAAGAATGTTGAGGGTAAAGTTTTGCCATATGAGAAAGAGTACGGAGATTGCGGTGATGTACAAGACCCAGCGCGGAGCATCGGTCTTGAAGAAAATTCGGTCAAGGTATGGGAAGGTTGAGAGGAGGATGAGGATGATTATAAACGAAAACAGCGACTGAAAAGAAAAGGTCGTCTTTATGAAGCGGTAGACGCGCTCGGTCTTTGCCTCAAGAAGATTTGGCAGTGTTGAATAAATTGCCGCAGTTACGCCAAAATCAAGGATGTTGGCAAGCACGTACGCAATCCCAAGAAGAACGCTTAAAACCCCGTATTGTGCGGGCGTCATGATACGGACCAAAACGAGCGCGAAAAAAGCGGTGAATGTGACGTTGAGGTAGTTTCCGGCGGTGTTTATGAGGACGTCGCGGCTACTTGGCCGATTCATGAAGTCAAGGAGTTTCTGCTTCATTGTGATATTGTAACAATTTTCTGTATAATAGGAGCTTATATGGCAAAGACAGCCCTCATTACCGGTATTTTAGGCCAGGACGGGCCGTATCTTGCACAATTTTTGCTTGACAAAGGATATAAAGTATATGGGATGATCCGGCGCTACTCGAACCCGAACTATGAGAATCTTGACTCTCTTGGTATTACGGACGATATTGAGTGCGTTGAAGGTGATTTGACCGATGATTCTTCGCTCATAACAATTATAAAAAATATTCGGCCAGACGAGGTATACAATTTAGCTGCCCAATCATTTGTCGGTTCCTCATGGGCGCAGGCAAAGCTCACGACAGAGATTAATGCCCTTGGAGTGCTGAATTTATTGTCTGCAATTAAACTTTTCTCTTCAACAAGCAGGTTCTACCAAGCCTCAACCTCCGAGATGTTTGGATTGGGTAATACGAAAGGTTGGCAGGATGAGAATACCCCGTTTCACCCCCGAAGCC
>JACOYT010000040.1 GCA_016181725.1 Candidatus Roizmanbacteria bacterium
CAGGGAATTGGCGGGTTGAAAACTGGATACACCGAAAACGCAGGAGAAAATCTCGTAAGTTTTTATAAAACTGCTGCCGGCCATGAGCTTATCATCGTGGTTGTAAAAAGCACCGACAGATTCGAAGATACGAAGAAAATAGTCGAGTGGATCGACAAAAACGTAGATTACGTAAATCTCCAATGACAAAATCTAAAGAATCAAATCAAGCTCAAAATCCAAAGTTTTAATCATTTGGGCTTTGGATTTGATTTGACATTTGAGCTTTGAAATTTGGATTTTATTCGGTAAGGAACTCGCTGCTTACTGCAGGAACGTAGGCTACAAAATTTCCTTCTCCTAAAAATACGTAAACCGGCTGAAGATAATCCTGGTATACATCCGGATCAAAGTACGCAAGAAACATTCGTTTTACTGTTATTGAAGTTCTATTTTCCGGATTTGAGACAACATATGCCTCACCCCGCCTCAGGACCTCATATGCCTGTTCCCCGGTCTTTAGGGGATATATCCCAACCTGCTCCTCTGATTTTTCAAAAAATTTGACTTCGGAGCGAAGGATGCGCACCTCCCCACTAGTCCGGACGGTAGAAATCAACCTCAACGAGATTGGCATTCAAGTTGTTCTTAAGAACCGCAATCGTTTTACCTTTGGGATTATATTGCAAGAAGATAATGTTGGTTTTTCCCTGTGCAAACTCATCTGGATACCCGCCGATAGACTTCAAAAAGTCTATCGCCTTATTTTCGCTGTCTTGGGATTGGGGCGTTACGACAGAATCAAAAAGATCCGGTTTAACTTCAAAAAAATACCGATAGTTAAAATTGAAGTTTCTTACATCAATGATAAGTTTCTGGTTTTTCTCAGAAAAAATTGCCTGATCTACCACAAGCTTATGTTTGGCAAGCTCGGTATTGAACCCGAAGTTCTGTGCAATAAGATAAATCTTTTCGATGTAGCCGAATTGGGCGTGCGGGGGAGGAAGAAAAAATACCTTTGCCGTGTCGGTTGCGGTGACTGGCTGGCCTTCAATGGTGTCGAGGGTGAAACGGAGGCCGGCCGATGAGGAGGCAATCGCAAGGTATGGCCTCTTTATTTTTCCAAAGGCGGGATTTGTGTAGGGGGTGTATGGTTTGATCGTCTCAAGATAGAGGAAAGACAACTTTACGAGATAAAAAATGATGAGGAAGATTATTATGCCCACTATCACAAAGGGATAAAATCTTCGGACGTAATAGGAGAAATCCGTAAGCGTCATACAATCATGATAGCAGAAAGGAAGAGTCCAGGGGAGTAGACGACGTTAGAACTTTTTACTCACACAGATAAAAGTATTTAAGATCCCAATAAAAGCCATTATCTTGTAAGTAGTTACAAATATTTTGCTTTTCAATAAACTTAACAATCCATGTTCCATTCTTTTTTACTCCTAACCAACGTTGCTGAACCTGATTAATGGGTCCAGGACTATCATGATGAACAATGCCAGTCGCAAATGTCCCGTCAGAGGTTATGAGAGATACGCCATCTATTTTTTTGAATGATTTTTGCGCTTCAGTAAATACAGTATCTAGCACTGCTTTATTCTCAGGAGAGGCGCTTCCGCAGTATTTTGATTCGGATTGCTTCATAGCTTTTTCATAAAAATACAAAGTTAGTTGTATGCAATCTCCATAATTTTGTTGGTTCGTATTGGTAGGAGTTGGTGACAATTGAGCAGGTTGAGTGACATAAGCTGTTGGAGCAACGGATGGTTGCATATAGGTAACAGGGGCCGGTTGTTGCGACTGTTTTCCTAGATAATACGCTCCACCTCCTACAAGTAAAAGTAAAATTATTCCAAGAATTACAAATAGTGGTAATTTAGATTTAGGAGGAGTTTCAATAACAGGAGGCTGAGATTCTACTGGAGGATTTGATTGTTGAGGAGATACTTGATCCATAAATTAAGATTATACTAGAAATTGGTTAAAGTAAAATCAAAATAGAAAGTGCAATTCTGAGTCCATTAAATTGGGGTTGGGTGTTTATTACTTTAGATTGTTGGAATAGTCTAAAACTGCTTCTGTCCAGGGGGAGGGATTCGAACCCCCGCAGCCCGAAGGCGCTAGATTTACAGTCTAGTGCAATTGTCCACTCTGCCACCCCTGGTATGTAAAAATTATATCACAATTTTAGCCTCAAAAACTCCGGCTACTTCGACTGGCCCAGTCGAAAAGAGGCTGACACAATAGTCCGCTTTCAACCGAGGCGGATGAAATTGGCTCTGTAGCGAAGGTAAGCCTTCACAGCAGGCCAGCGCACACCTCGAAGGTGTGTTTTCACAGTGGATTATATACTACAAAAAACGCTGTAGAGAGCTTCAGACCAACACGAATGAGCCAAAAGTTACACCTCGGAGGTGTAACTTTTCAGTGTTATAACGTGGACTTAGCTTCAGAGGCAATTAGACGGTTAGAACTTCGTGTATAATATTTGTATGTCTGAACAAGAACCACAGCCACCGCTTAAATTATCTACATCAAAAGAGTTGCCAGCAGACCAACTTGATGGTTTATTTAATGCAATTGGATGGAATTCAAGAGGAGCTGAAAAATGGAAAACAGTATTAGAAAAGTCCTCGTATGTATTGTCAGTTTGGGATGGAGAAAGAGTTGTAGGAATGGGAAGAATTTTGGAAGATGGAGTTATGTGTATGTTTTATGATATCGGAGTCCATCCTGATTATCAAAACAAAGGCGTTGGCAAACAGATAATGGAAAATCTCATTGACCAAGTGAAAGATAAAGAATATGCTTCGATTGGACTTTTTGCTTGGGAAGAAAATCCTGCAAACATTCCATTTTATGAGAAATTCGGATTTGAGCGTCAAACTTCTGGAATGGAACTTGTTAAATACATGAAGCGTGAGTAATACGTTCCAACATATTCAATCCTTCAACTTCGTTCAGGACTATGGCCGGCCTGGACAGACTTTTTGAGATTATTTTCTGCTTCTTAAATATTGAAGTAACACTCCAGGAGTTGAAACGATTATATTGAGATCTCTTTTTATAAGTTCTTTTTTGTAATCTTTCACATTATAGGTGGCTAGAAACCCAACTTTAGAAGCTACTGCACCAGCCACTATATGAGCGTCATTGATATCAAAAACATACTTTCTATATTTATCCTTTATTATTGAGATACTATCTTTAATCACAATTGTTTTACATTTATGTATCGAGTGCCTCAGTAATTCCTTCTTAAGCCTCATCCGCTTTACCACTTCGCTGGCTTCCTGTTCAGAAAAGTTTGAAATAACTTTTTCTATCTCGGAGGAATCAATGAGAAGATTCGAAGCCCCTTTATTAGATAAAACCGAAGAAATTAATACGTCTGAATCGATAAAAACACGAGGAAGCCTACTCATAACGACCTACGCACAGTTGAAAGCTCTTTTTTGATTTTTTGTAGATTTTTTAAATCTTCTTGTTCTGCCTGGTATAGATCTTCATCAAGCCCTGTAAATATAAAGGATATTGAGCGGGCGGGAATACGGTATACTCTACCAATTTTCTTGGCTACAATTTCACCACGGCTTATAAGATCATATACCGTATTTTTTGAGAGCTGGAGCATCTCTGCGACCTGTTCTGGAGTGTACAATTTTGTACTTAACATAACTAAATGTTACTAAATGGTATTGTTTTTGTCAATAGCAAGTGCGTAAAAAGTTCGAGCCCTTCGATTACGCTCAGGGCGGGCTTCCTCTACTCTCTTGGGGTCGTTGTTGTGGTTAGTTATGGGTAACGAGCGCTTGATAGAGGACTACCTCGCCATAGTTTCCCCCATTGCAGGGTGAGGAGGCTCCTTCCCTATCGCAATTTGACTGGGTGTAAGCACCGGCTTTAAAATAAGCGTCTGCATATTTTTTATTGAGTGTAAATACAGGGTTTTCACTGTCATTGTAGTAGACCTTCGTTTGCCCCTCGGCAACTTCAAACTTTACCGTGAATCTCTTTCCGAGCGTGTAGCGGGAATCAAGTGTATGCACATTTTCACCGTCAACATTTACATAAAGCTTAGGGTATTCAAGCCTAATAACAATGATGTCGTCGTCAGAGTCATGAATCTGGCCGGCAACAACGTGTTTTTTTGTATAAGGTACCGCAGTGATCGCCTCGTCAAGAAGCATCGTGTGCGTGCCCGAGGTTGAAGACCAACTCGCTCTCTCTTCTCCATTATCCACCATTTCTCGAAGCTCTGAACGCGGATATCCTGAGCCGCTTGTTGTCACGCCATTTACCGGCGCTCGAAAGCGCACTCCATCTCCCTGCGAAGCAACAACGAACCAAGGATCAATCTTGTAGGTAGCCAGTTCTGGTTGTTTTATCTCCTCCGGTCTTGATGGTTTTTTAGCCGAACCTTGCGGGAGTGTCAGCTTCCAATTGGTAAGATCAAGTAGCTGTGACGGGTAAGGCGCCTCGGTAGACGGTAATAGTTGCAGGGTAGGCGCTGGTGCCTGTTTCGGCGGCAGTACTGCAGGAGGATTTGCAACAAACGACTGAAATAAAAACGCGATAAGTCCTCCTACAATCCCTCCTATTATGTACTCTTTATTTTTTTTGAAAAACTTCACCCTGCTCTATTATAACAGGCTAAAATAATTTGCGCTTGACAAAAAAAATTCTTGTGATATAAATTATCTTGCAGCGGGAATTTTCTGCCGGCGACGAGTTATCGAAAGATAATAAGTTGCATCTCGAAAGGGAGGTAGAAAGGACCTGCTGCATTTTTTTAAGAGACATCCATAAATGAATAATTCAAAAAAGGAGGGATTGCATGTTGGGGGGTGGAGGCGGGCTGGCATTGCTTTTGTCGCTTCGTTTCTCTTCTTTCTTACGTATGCATACGTCCGATATATCGTCATAAAAGGTGAAAGTGCTGCGAATCTACCGCTTTACCTATCAAACAAGGCGATTGCGCTTGCCTCGGTTGTCTTAATCGGATTGTCCTTTCTTCTTGGTTCTCTCGCAAAATTCTGGCCAAAGAAATTTGAAAAAACGCTTTATCTTCGCAAATACTTCGGTGTATCAGGATTTGCCGCTGCATCATTCCACGCGATTAGCTCGCTTATTCTCTTTACTCCTTCTTATTATCCAAAGCTTTTCAGTGCAGAAGGCAAACTTACCCTCTCCGGCGAGCTTTCCATGGTGTCTGGAATACTTGCGCTCTTTATCTTTTCAGCCGCCGCAGTTACCTCTCTTCCCTCGGTTGAGGAATCAATGTCGAAGCGGCAGTGGTTTCTTATCCAAAGGACAGGTTATCTCGCATTCTTCCTCGTTATGCTCCACGTTTTTTTCATGGGGATCCAAGGATGGCTAACGCCAGCAAAATGGCCAGGCGGCCTTTTGCCTTTAAGCCTCATTGCCTTTGTACTGATCGCAATCGTACTCATCATGAAGTTTGTCACTGTTTGGAAAGACTGACCCAACGGGCCGCCTATAACCTACGAGGTTAAAATTGGTCTGTTGCAACACTCCTTATGAGGGTCGAAAAAGCGAGATAAAAAGGGCTACCGCTGCGGCTCCCATCACCCCTGTTATTGCCAACCCTAAGATATTTGAGATTTTTGAATTCGTATGTTGCCCCATAACATTTTTGTTATTTGATATAAGCAAGATAAGGAGCATGAGGGGGGGCGCTGCTATTCCATTGAAGATTGCGGTAAGGTACAGCATCTTGAAAGGCTTTATGGGAGTAAGGTTCACCAGCAATCCAATCAAGGTTGCAACCGTAATTATTCCGTAAAATCCGCGTGCCTGTGTCGCT
The DNA here is from genome assembly GCA_016181725.1 of Candidatus Roizmanbacteria bacterium. Lineage (GTDB taxonomy): Bacteria > Patescibacteriota > Microgenomatia > UBA1406 > GWC2-37-13 > JACOYT01. The sequence goes on from JACOYT010000040.1 coordinate 5,816, forward strand.
TTCCGATACAACCCCGCCTTCCACCCAAATGCTTCAGAAAGCGCATAGGAAGCAGAGCCTGCGAGAATCGGAACCGACAAAAGTCCTGTCCCTATGATTCCTGCTGCAAACAGAAGAAATGCGAAGTCGCCGGCAAGCGGCCGCAACGCTTGCGCCGCCTGATCAGCCGTCTCTATATTGGTTACCCCGCCAACAAACAAGGTCGATGCAGTTGTTACGATAATAAAAAACATAACGAGGTTTGAAAAGAACATCCCAATTGCTGTATCAACCTTCATCTCCCGAAGATCTCTTTTTGTGATCTTCGGCACCCCCGCACCCATCATCCGAAGCTTGTGATGCGCAATCTCCTCCTCAACCTCCTCATCTGACTGCCAGAAGAAAAGGTAGGGAGATATGGTTGTCCCCAAGATGGCAACAATGTTTAAAAGATAGGCGCCGGAGAAGGTAAATGTCGGGATAAGTGTTGAGGAAAGAACCTCCAACCAGTCCTGTTTCACCACAAAAACGGTTGCGATATAAGCAAGAAGAGAAAATGCCAGATATTTCAAGAATTTCGAATACACTTTATACGAGACAAAAATCTCAAGTATGAGCGTTGTTGCAGTCATCACAATAAGCCAGAAAGCAAAAGGAATCCCTAAAAGAAGCTGCGCAGAGGATGCCATCGCTCCCAAATCCGCACCGATATTTATGGTATTTGCAATAATAAGAAGAAATACCGCCGCGTATAAAATTGTCTTGGAGTAGTGCTTGCGAAGCACGCCTGATAATCCGCGACCGGTGACCATGCCGATCCTTCCGCACATCTCCTGTATTGCGGTCATGAAGGGAAAGGAAAAAAGGGCGGTCCACAGCTGACCATATCCAAAAAGCGCTCCTGTCTGGGCGTAGGTCGCTATGCCGGAGGGATCATCGTCTGAAGCCCCTGTGACAAATCCAGGTCCAAGAACCCGTAAGAATTTTTTTATTTTGTTCTTCATAACGAGTTTGGCTTTCTACCTATTATAATACTATAATACGACTACGTATGGACAACGGAAAGATAGAAAACTGGGGATGGCGAGATGCCGAAGAAATATTTCTCAATGGAGACCGTGTATATAGTGCGTTTGGTGTAGGTGTGACAGCCAAGGTTTTATGAGGAAGTTACTTGTGCCTATATTTATAGGTTTTCTTTCATACCTTCTTTATTCTTTTAAACTATCCAACGCAATCCACTATCATCCTGATCTTGCAAGAGACCTCCATGAAATATTGAAAATCACTCAAGGGGATTTTACCCTTCTTGGGCCGAAGCTCACGTTTGGGGGTCTCTATACCGGCCCGTACTACTTCTATCTTTTTGCTCCCATTTTTTTCATCACAAAGCACAGTATCTTTGCGATTTATGCATTCAACGCATTCTTGTTTTCGTTTGCTGTCGGGTACTTTTTCAAAAAGGCGCATGAAAAATATCCACTTTGGAAAGCTTTTCTTGCTACCGCTTTATTCGTCTTTGTTCCGATCTTTCTTATCGGCTCACGCAACCCAAGCAACGCCTACACATTCCTTCCGATTCTCTCTGTTATTATGACGTATCTGTACTTTCACCGTTCTTATAAAAGAAGCGCTATTTTTTTTCTTGGACTCACTTCAGGCATCGTAGTAAACTTCCACTTTTTAAATATCCTCATCTTACCTGTTGTTCTCTCTTTTTTCCTTTTCACAAAAAGAAAGGGGGAAAGTCTTTTATTTTTTACCGTTGGATTTTTTTCTTCTTTCCTTCCACTTCTTCTTTTTGAAGTAAGGCACGGATTTGTGATTTTTAAAAATACCGTGATCGACAAGTCCTACCTCGCATGGATTCAAAACAGAAATATTCCAGGCGGACTTGAGGGAAAAAAGAACATCCTTGAAAATATTTTTTTCATGGCGGATCAGATGAAACAATTGACAATAGTAAATCCACTCATCATATATGCTATATTGGGCATCATCCTTCTTCGAAAGAAGCCTCAAAAAAAATTTCTTGCAGTTTATTTCGGGCCGCTTATCAGCTTTCTTCTTTTCACCGCAATCATCCGCTACCAGTTTATTCCTCACTATTTGCCTGCAACTGCATTCTTGCTGTTTTTTGGAGCGCTTATCGTTTTTTTGGAAACGCGTTTTACGTATCTTTTACTCGCATTTCTTGTTGCCGAGATTGTGTTCTTCCCAAGCTATCTTTACACGTCTTCCTGGAGGAAGCCGGAGCCTTTTGAGAAAGCAACGAATTATGTGATTGAAAACGGAATTGTCACAAAAGATTCGCAATTCAACATTATTCAGATCACAAAGGAAAATCTGCTTGCTCCAATCGGTTTTGAGTATCGATACTTCTTTAGAAAGCGCGGCTACATTCCCCAGTCGGAATTTGCATACAACACCTCAAAAGAGCTTCTTGTTTTTTCCGAAGTGCCTGATTTTGATCTTCCAAAATTTAGATCATGGGAGGCGGAGCAATTTGGAGTAGAACGTCTCAAAAAAGCAAAAAAATACCGGGTGGATGCGCTCACAATTTATCACATCTTAAAGTAGAAGGCTATTTGCATTCATTAATGCCGTAGGTCTTTAAAGTCTTTTTGATAAGGTCGCAGTCTTTCTTCTTCGGTAGTGAACCGCACTTATCAAGGCCTTTTTCCGAAACATCATCCAGGCCAACGGCTTGCGCAAGGGCGACGCCATTCATACAGTCCTCAAAGTTGCCCGCATTGTTAATCGCATCTTCTATATCACCTCTTAAGCGATCTATCACTTTCTTATCCATCTCATCATCATCCACACCATATGCTTGGGCAGTCCCCCATGCATCCAGTATCTCCTCGGCTGTTGCGTTTGGATCGTTCAAAGCATCCTCAAGAGCGTTTTTTACCTCCTGTGCCGATGGACCACTATCACCAAAGTTATCATCCGCAAGATCACCTGCTTCTGCGCTGTCAACTCTCGTTTCTGAATTTGACTTATCCGAGCCGAAGCTGTCCTCAAGATTGTTGAGGGCTTCATCAATTACTCCCCCTGCTCCCTCAACGCCAAACTCTTCCAAAGTACCGATCCCTGCGGCAGCTTCCTGGCTTTCTGGATCAGAAACGCCACGAGTATCGGCTCTCACATCCTCATAAAAATCGCGCGTCGCAGATCTCTCGTTATCCGCATACACTGAAATAAGATCTTCTAAATTCTCTCGCTCCTCATCAAGCCTATCTTGTTCATCTTCATCCCGAGGCGATCGCGTACGAATTACAGCCAATCTGTCCTCGGCTTTCTTTCTGTATCTGCGATTGAGCACAATGGCTTTAACCCCTTCCTGATAGGTTTCATAACCGGAAAAACTATTTGAAAGAACATCAAGTTTTTCGTTGCTTAACGAAATATCCCATGCGTCGGCAAGCGCACCTGCTTCAAGCCGCTCGGGGTCATTATCGTATTTTCCAATTGTTTTCTCGACATATTTCTTTGCAAGATCCTTATCCAAACGCTGTGGAACATAGACATCTCCTCGAGTAATCCGAGTTACAAGCAGACCGTCTACTCCGGTTGGAATTGTATTTCGGGTAAAGATAAGGTCGTTAAATCTGGGATTATGAATCGGCGTAACCACTGTTGCATTCTTATCAACCAGTTGTGAAGCTTTATTTCTTCGTGCGCAGATTGCGGGATTAAAGGATGTGAGATTCGGGTTACAGCGGGGGGTCTGCCCAGTGAATTTTCTCTCCTGCTCTCCTTTGGCGTCAAACACAAGATATGCATCTGTACTAATTTGTGGCGAATCAATGTCGATCTGTACCCCATAGCCCAACTCATTCGATACTTCACCGTGTCTTTTTCCAGTTGGCATCTCTTTGTATGGAAGAAGGCTTACTCTCGCTGTCCCCGTTATGACACTACCCTTTGGGACAACAAGATATGCCCTTCCTCCCTTTGGCAAAGCAGCCTCAATAACTCCCCCACCCACACCTATTACTGCAGTTGCGATTTTATCTTGATCAACCGGGGCGTAGGGAAGCTTGCCGCTACTTTTTCCAACAACCCGACCGATTTTTACCGGAGAGTATTGGTTGATTTTTTCAACAGCCTTTTGCTTAATCGTTTGAAGTACGGAGGTTGGTTTTTGATCTCTCTTTCGAAGCTGGAGAAAGCCGAAGATAAAAACAGCGATAAGCAAAACGAAGAGAAGGAAACGTAGCTTAGGCTTCTTTTTCATTGAGGGGTATACCTTATTTATAAAAGGCGAAGGATGGCAAGTCAAGTTGTATAATAAGTGACGCTATGGACCACGATAAGGCTGTTCGGAAGCATTTGCTTTGGCTTCTCCACGGAGGAGAAGCGCACATGACGTTTGACGAGATGGTCAAAAACTTTCCCTTAAAGCACATAAACACCGATCCCCCAAATTCATCCTATACACCCTGGCGGCTCCTTGAGCATATCCGAATCAGCCAGTGGGATATCCTGGAATTTATAAAAAATCCTGACTATGTCTATCTTAAATGGCCTGAGGATTATTGGCCCGATAGTAAAAAGAAAGCAACCGAGTCCGACTGGAAGAAAACTGTCCGAAATTTCAAGAGGGACCTTGAGGAGCTTTCAGAAATCATAAAAAATCCTGTAACAGATCTCCACAAGCCGCTTGCACACGGCGAAGGACAGACGATCTTTCGAGAGATTCTTTTGGTCGCAGATCACAACGCCTATCATATTGGCGAATTCGCAATTCTTCGCGAGGTGATGGCAACATGGCCAAACAACAGATAATTTTTGCTTCTTGACTTTGCATTATAACACCCTATACTCAAGGTAGATGCGTCCCGAGCTTGTCGAGGGATGCGCGAAGGGGGGTGATATGGTCAATACATGAAAGCCTTACATATGGTTGCGTTTACCCTCGTTGTTGTGGGCGCCTTGAATTGGGGTTTAGTTGGCGTATTCAACTATAACCTTGTTGGGTCGGTTTTAGGCACAACCGGATTGGTTAATCTCGTATACGGACTTGTCGGTGCTGCAGCCGTGGTTGAAGTAGTCACCCATCCAAAGAACTGTAGGATGTGCGGGAAGAAATAAGCGATTAGTATTCAGGCATCCCACCGCCCATTCCGGCCCCAGCCGGGGCTTCTGATTTTTTCTCCGGAATATCAGTGATGAGTGCTTCGGTCGTCAAGATCATGGTTGCAACCGATGCGGCATTCTCAAGGCTCGTTCGAACTACCTTTGCAGGATCAACAACTCCTTTCTTAAACATTGATCCGAAATCAAGCGCCAATGCGTCGTAGCCATAATCGCTATCTTTTGCCTCCTCGACTTTCCTTACCACCCAGCCGGAATCAGCGCCTGCGTTTGCCGCAATCATCTTTAAAGGCTCAACAAGCGCATTGTAAACGATGTCTACCCCTGTCTGCTCTTCCTCAAACTCCGTCTGTTTTTTAAGCTGAAGGAGAGATTTTCTTGCCTGAAGAAAAGTCACGCCACCACCTGCAACAATCCCCTCCTCCAAAGCAGCTTTCGTTGCGGCAACCGCATCATTAACCCGCTCTTTCTTCTCTTTCATCTCAATCTCGGTTGCGGCCCCCACATTTATCACCGCAACGCCGCCTGAAAGTTTCGCAAGTCTTTCCTGAAGTTTTTCTTTGTCAAAATCTGAAGTTGCCTCATCAATCTCGCGTCTTAACTGCGCCATCCGTCCTTGTATCTTTGCCTTATTTCCCTTTCCGCCTATGATTCTGCAGTTTTCTTTATCTGCCCAGACCTTGTCTGCTCGACCGCAGTC
>JACOYT010000055.1 GCA_016181725.1 Candidatus Roizmanbacteria bacterium
ATATGATCTTGGAATGTTCCGACTCGAAAAGGTAGCCTTTTTCGCCTTGTATAAAGATCTCTATTTGTTTTATTTTTGCATCCGCCATTTGGGTCGCAACTGCACGATTGTAAATGAGTTCATATATTTTTTTATGGCTTGCGGTCAGTGAATTTTCTTTTTCGAGCATGCGTGGGGTTCGCTCTATTTTTGTTGGACGTATAGCCTCATGAGCTTCTTGTGCAGATTTTGAGCGAGTTTTATAACCACGGGGCTTCACCAGTGCATATTGCTTGCCGTACTGTTTTGTAATAAAATCCTTTGCACCAAAGACAAATGATGTTGATAAATAGAATGAGTCGGTTCTGTGGTAGGTAATGAGGCCACGCTCATAAAGATTTTGTGCCAGTCGCATTACCATTTTTGCACTAAACCCAAACCGGTTGATTGCTTCCTGTTGGAGTAGGGAAGTGGTGGACTTTATGGCTATCCCCTTCTATGTCTTTGCAAAGGGTGCTTAAATTTTTTTCATTAATACTTGTTTTTGTATAGCGGTACTCCGTCGCAAAAAGCTTCAGGATATATATTTTTTCATATGCTTCCCCATTCTTTTGAATGAGTTTTGCGCGCAACTCTTCACTATTTTTAAACTGCCCATATAGTTGAAAATATTTCTCTTCTGAAAAAGCCGCAATCTCCTTTTCCCTTTCAACGATAAATCGCAAAGCAACCGTCTGCACCCGACCGGCAGAGAGCCAATTCTTCCCGAGTTTAGTCCAAAGCAATGGAGAAAGCTGGTATCCGACAATTCGATCCAAAATTCGGCGTGCTTGTTGGGCTTTGACCAAGTCCAAACGAATTGATTCACTCTTTTTGAGCGCTTCATGTAAGGCTTTTGGGGTAATTTCATGGAATATGATCCTTCTAAGCCGAAGATCTTTAGGTACGGGTTTTATTTCTGGCCATTTTTCTTTAAAAAACCCCAAAATCTGCGCAACATGATAGGAAATCGACTCCCCTTCTCTGTCAGGATCAGTCGCCAGTATGATCTCGTTATTTTTTTCGCTTAGTTTCTTAAGCTGTTCGACGACTCTTCGCTTCTTCGCGATGATTTCGTATGATGGTTTAAAATCATGCTCAAGATCAATCGAGATTTTTTTTGTCGGCAAATCGCGTATATGCCCAAGTGTTGCAAACACATAGTAATCTTCACCTTTAAGAATTCGGTTGAAAGTTCGTGCTTTGGTAGGAGACTCAACAACAATCAAAGACATACCATTAACATTATACTGAAGAGCTTCTTTTCCGCTTCTTAAGGAGCTTCAGATCAATAGTTGATCGCCGAAGAAGAAGCATCGCGGTATTCTTTTTACGCTCATCTTTTGCTTCGGCAAGTATGCGTTTGGCATCTTCGATCGCCCTCTTTGTCAATTGTTCATCAACTTGATCTTGGCCAGATGCATGAGAGACCAAAATCGTAACCGTCTTCCCATCAGTCTCAAGATATCCATCACCGACTGCAAGATACTCAGTTTCTTTTCCCGTTCGTATTCGTACAATTCCGCCGGATAGAAGGGTAAAAAGATTTACATGATGGGGAAGGATTGTAATTTCCCCACTAACCGTGGGGACACTTACTGCGTTTATCTCAAGCTCTCTTGCGATCTTGTCCGGCGTTATGATGCGTAAATTCATTTTGCTTCATCAATTGTTCCGAGCATATAAAATGCGGTTTCTGGTTTCGCATCGTACTTTCCTTCAAGAATTTCCGTAAAACCGCGCACGGTTTCTTTTATAGGGACGTATTTCCCCTTTCGCCCCGTAAACGGCTCAGCGACGAACATTGGTTGCGTCAAAAATTTTTGAATCTTTCGGGCTCGAGAAACGAGTAATTTGTCATCCTCAGATAACTCCTCAATTCCTAAAATTGCAATAATATCTTGAAGATCTTTATATCTTTGAAGTACTCGAATAACTTCTTTTGCCGTATTATAATGCTCTTCGCCCACGATTTCAGGATCAAGCGCACGTGATGCGGATGTCAAGGGATCGATTGCAGGATATAAACCCTGCTCGGTTAGTGCGCGCTCAAGCGTGATTGAAGAGTCAAGGTGACTAAAAATGGCGACGGGTGCCGGATCGGTATAATCATCCGCTGGAACATAAACCGCCTGAATCGAGGTGATCGAGCCTCGATCGGTTGAGGTAATTCGTTCTTGTAGCGCGGCCAACTCCGATGCCAACGTAGGCTGATACCCAACCGCAGAAGGAATTCGCCCCAAGAGCGCCGAAACCTCTGCTCCTGCTTGTGCAAACCGAAAGATATTGTCGATAAAAAGCAAGAC
>JACOYT010000024.1 GCA_016181725.1 Candidatus Roizmanbacteria bacterium
TTCTAAACAATTTTCTTTTATATTGTAATGATAGAGTCCTTTCTTGAATTTATCACAATTGAATATTAAAGGATATACTTCCAGAGGAAAACGACCACCAGCAGATGGGTAGGGTCTCCTAGATTTGTCAAAACTTTTTCCAAATTTTATTAAGCCACTGGATCCATATAATAGAGATGACAGTTCTTTCTTTGAAAGAGATTTGTTTCTGTAATTTCTATACGATCGTCTTTTTCTCATAATTCTCCATATATGGCCGTTTGGCAAATTGTTTATGAGACTGACTCTTTCTAATCGGGGATAGGATTTGAAATGGAGCTGAGTCCATTCCTTCGGAATAATTGTTGGACTTGTATTATCTAATTTCTTGTTATTGGTAGACGAGTGAAATTTATCCGATAAAAATATTTTTTCTTCTAATGTTCCTAGGAATTTGTTAAGGTGAGAAATTTTCATAAAAAAGGGTGAGGAATTTTATTTAATTCGGATTCTTTCTGCGGTTTTTGTATTAGGCCCATCCTGACAGGTGTTTGGTACAGTCTCTTGTTACCAAAATATTTATACGTCTCGTTTAAGTATAGAGGTTGTAATTCTGGAATTATAACTTTGACTATTGTCAAACCACTTTTTTTTAATGTTTTATCTGTCAAATTTACATAAAAAATGTCAATATTTTTTTCTTTTAACAGTGAAACGGCTCTCTGAAGAAAAGATCCTTTCTTAATTGTTGGCATCTTTTTAATACTGGTAGTATTTGTATTACACAACCAAAAATCTAAATAGTTTATCGCTTTGAGAGGAAACCACAGATGGGCTCTGTCAATAATTGTCTCTATTATTTTTTGTCTTTTAAAATATGGCTTTAAGTAAATAAATTCATCACGTATCCACGTTCTTACCATAAGAGCTTCCTCGATTGCTCCAATTACTACATCATGTACATCGAATCCTGCCTTTAGTCCAACACAAACAGCCGGTCCCAAACCAGTCTTGTCAATAAGAATTGCTCCTATTGAAGGAATTTTAATATCTGTTGTAAGGTTAACGAGAAAAAGATCAATCCTATACCTATGTAAACTTTCTAAAATCTCCTTTGTTTTCTTATTAGTAATGCTAGAAATATCGATTTGAGGTGTATGAATGTTATTTAAATAATGTATCATAAACGAATCTCTCTCTATTACTTCACAGATTCCTCTGTATAAAGCATCTTCCAGAGATTTACCCGCAGCCGCACCGGTTGATATTGGCCACATAATTAAAGGTTCAATTTCTTGATAAATATATGGAACAAAAACAAGCTGAGCGGGAATTAGAATGTCGTTATTGGTTATTAGGGATCTCCCTAGAACCCAATGAATCTTTGAAGACTCCAATTCGTTAACACTTATATTGTGTGATACGATTTGGTTTGGAGAAAAAGGAATAAAATCAACCGGATTTAAAATACTCCTGTGTGTTTTTTTTAAATGAGCAAAACTTCCATGTAATAGCTTTTTATTATTGTTAATAGTTAATGCATACCTCTCAACGGTTTCGCCTATTAATTTTAACAGTGCTTTAGTCTTGTTAAATGCAACGCCAGAGGCAACTGAATCCTCAGTGGTTGTTTTCTTAAATTTATCTCTATAATAACAGGTATAACTGAAAAGTTTAGGTTCATCATTATACAAAGTTGTTCTATCGATACGCTCTACAATGCCAGAGTTTTCATAAAGAAATCTGATACCATTTTCTAAAATAGCTCTATTTCTTTTATTATATTGTCTCACCATTACTTCGCTCTCTTTCTTTCGACTCCAACCTCTGTTCTAGAATATGGTCTCCTGCAGTCACAAGGTGGGCGCGGACGGCATGGTTCTGGAATTGGTTTGGGTACATTGCATGGCGGGGGTTTACGACAAGGAGGAGGCACGCCACAAGGAGGAGGAGGCGCGCCACAAGGAGGAGGCTTACAAGGCGTCACAGTACTACTTTCAGATGAGTAATCTGTGGGATTAAACTCTTTAGCGTCAATCATTCTGACAAGTCTTTCTCTTGAAGACATAAGTATCACCCCCTTTCTATTTTTCCTAAAACGAATCTTACTCTCTCTAAAGTCTCTTGTCAAGTCAGTCTAATTGAGATTGAGTCGGGTGTACTAATGGTGTTTTGAGCGTAAAAGGTTCGAACCCTTCGATTTCATTCAGGGTCATGACGCCCTCTACGGGCATGGACACTTCATTTTAGAGCTTAAAACAGCCTATAAGCTGCTTGACATTGACAAATATACATTGCTTCGCTATAATATCGATACTAAAATCTCCTGCGACACCGCAAGGTCTTCGCAGGATTTTTTTTGTCTAAAATATACATAGCTACTTAACTAATTTTTCTATCTCTTTTGCTCTCTGAAGAAAAGAGGTGAATTGCCCGTAGGAAAGGGCTTGTTGAGCATCACACTGAGCGTGACATTTTCCCTGCTCATCTACCACTCCCACCTCGACGATAGTTCCATTTGCTCCTGCAGCAATACTTGCCAATGCTAGTCGAACAACATACTCAGGCATTCCACCTGCATGACTTGGGTCAAATAATGTAATAAATCCAGCTTCCTGAAATTGAGTTATGGCAAGTAGGTCTGCTGTAGCTCTTCCCGTACCTGAAGCGCTGCTGAATGTTTCTATACCCCGTTCACACATGACAACCGGGCTTCCTCCCTTTGTAATGTATCCAGCTGCACTGATCATTTCCGACACTTTAGATCCTTTTCCTCGTTTTAAGATAACCGGTATTCCGGTTTCTCCCACATCTCGCAATAACGGATAGTTTTGTGCATTTCTTGTTCCTACCTGATAAATAAATGGATGACTTTTGCTTTTTTTTCTAATAAGCGATATTTGATTCTGTTCCATAACCTCGGTAACTACGGGAATATTGTAAAAACGTCCCACCTCAAAAAGGATATCTAATCCGTCTTCACCTAAGCCTTGGAATGCGTCTGGATCGGTCCGTGGCTTGAATGCACCGCCACGATAGGCATCGATACCTCTTGAAATCGTGTTTTCAGCGATATCAAATACTTGCTGTGACGATTCCACAGTGCAAGGACCTGCGATATGATAATTCTTATCAGCCTTTATACTAATATCTCCTACGTGTATCGGACTTATTTCTTTTCTCATAATATTTTTAGTAACAAAAAAACCCGCCGTGTGGGCGGGTGCGCTTTAAAATTTTTAAGGCTTTATACTACATAACGGACCGCCCATTTCTAGCGGGATAAAAATAAGAAAACCAAAATTTTTGCAAGACGAGTTTCATAAAATCTATTATAGAGTATGATATAAGAAAGTCAAGAGCTTATAGGACAATATCAATAATGATTTATATAAAGACCCTGGTATTCTAGCGGAATTTAAAGGAAGGTTCGAGAGTGAAAAGTTCTGACCCTTCGATTTCATTCAGGGTCATGATGTCCTCCACCTTTCGACTTTGCTCAGGGTAAACGTACCTGGACAGGTCATCTAAACAGCGACTTTAACTATTTCTATACTTATAAAATTTCAATCCGCAAAAGTAAAAGCATAAATCTGTTTTTGATAAAAAGTCAAATTTCATCTATACAAGTTTTTGAGTTCGTTGTTGACATAAAGCATATGTCTTGTTAACATACAGAGGGATTTGTCATGATATATAAATTTGCCGAAACGAAAAAAACCAAGAAAAGCTCCTTATACGGGGCTTATTCTTTGATGAAACTATAGTATCAACCAAAAATTTTAAAATAAGCCCCGCCGAAAGCGGGGTTTTTTAGTATGCAAAAACCATTGCCTTTTACAAAAAAACAACTAGAAACAATAATAAAGCAACATCCAACCCCTTTTCATATCTATGATGAAGCGGGGATTCGAAAAACCGCAAGAAAGTTGGCCAGGGCTTTCTCTGGCTTTCCCTTTTTTCGAAACTATTTTGCCGTAAAGGCGCTCCCTAACCCGGTCATTATGAAGATTCTGGTGGATGAGGGAATGGGCATGGACGCGAGTTCATATGCAGAGCTTATGCTTTGTGAGCGTGTTGGAATAACCGGCGAGAACATAATGTTTACCTCAAACGACACTCCACAAGAGGAATACGAAAAGGCGTTTGAGCTTGGTGCAATGATCAATCTTGATGATATTTCACACATCGACTATCTTGAAAAGCACGTGGGAATTCCCAAAATCATCTGCTTTCGCTACAATCCCGGTTCTCTTCGAAAAGGCGGCGCACATTCTCATATCATTGGAAAACCAGAGGAAGCAAAGTTCGGTGCAACAAGAAAACAACTGTTTGAGGGATACGCGATCATGAAAAAGAAGGGGGTAAAGCGATTTGGCATCCACACGATGCTTGCATCAAATGAGCTAGATTATCGATACTTTGTTGAGACCGCAAGGATGCTGTTTGAGCTTATAAAAGAACTTTCAAAAAGACTTGATATAAGTTTTGAGTTTGTAAATCTTGGTGGTGGCATCGGTATACCTTACAGACCGCAAGAGGAGCCGTTTGATCTTGATAGAATGGCAAAAGATATAGGGAAGCTCTATAAAGAAATCATTCTTGGAGCCCGCCTTCCGCCTCCGAAACTTTTTATGGAAAATGGTCGTATGGTCACAGGCCCACACGGATATCTCGTCTCAAAGGTTCTCCACCTTAAGAAAACATACAAGAATTTTATCGGGCTCGATGCCTGTATGGCTAATCTCATGCGACCGGCGATGTACGGCGCGTATCATCATATTACGGTTTTAGGAAAAGAAGATAAACCGACAACCACACTTTATGATGTAGTGGGATCCTTATGTGAAAATAACGATAAGTTTGCAATAGATAGAAGACTTCCAAAAGTCAAGATACATGATATTATTGTTATTCATGATACCGGCGGACATGGACATGCGATGGGCTTTAATTACAATGGGAAGCTTCGGACTTCGGAACTTTTGCTTAAGAAAAACGGCGAGATGAAATTGATAAGGAGAGCAGAAACAGTTGAAGATTATTTTGCAACACTTAACTTTTTCGCTTAAAAGTATCATACGGGCAATATCTTAAGATGAGAAGGGTGCGCTACCGGACGCCGACGTGGTTTAAGGAAAAAGTAAGGAAAAAAATTGTTAAGCTAAAGACGAGAGCGAGAAAGAAACGAAGTCTTACTTATTCTTTGTAAGAAAGTCATCGACCGCCTGCTTTAGTTGTTCGTAGGGGACAGCTCCTTCAACGACCTGCGTTTTTCCAGTCTGAAGATCAAAGATCACTCCAGTTGGAGTAGCCCCTACTCCGGCCCGTGATCCTTCCTGGACATCATCCTTTACTTTCTTTTCGTATTTTCCCGAATCAAGGCACTGCTTAAATGCAGTTTGATTAAGACCAAGTTCCCCAGCAAGGGGTACTAACTTATCCAGTGCAAAGCCTGTCCCATTGGAGGTTGTTCGTTCAAAAAGCATGTCGGTATATTTCCAAAAAGCATCGTTTCCTCCCAATTCAGCAGCGCATTCCGTTGCTTCCCCCTCCTTTTGCGCATTTTGGTGGAAGCCAAGCGGAAAATGTCGATATACCCATGCGATCCTTCCTTTGTACTCCTGAAGAAGTTTTTGCATATCAGGATGGACTTTCTTACAGAACGGACACTCCAGATCCGAGTATTCCACCCAAACATAACGGACATTTTTATCTCCCCTCCAGTGCTCGCTTGTTTCTGGTTTTTTAATCTTTAACTCGGTTGGGCTCACAGGGGCTTGGCGAAGCGGTGGTGGAACGCCACCAAGACCTGTCGTCTGCTCAAGACTCCTAACCTTAAAGAAAAGATACCCGGTAAAAAAAGAAATGACAATGAGCAAAATAACAAGGAGTGTCGGGGTTTTGGATTGGGGAGGTTGGGGAGGCGCAATGTATTCGACTACTCTTTCAACTCTTGATCGGGGGGATTTTTTTCTCGTCTTTGGCATATCTAAAAAAGATACGAGATTGAAAAATAAAAGTCAAGAGAAAAACTATCTTGCGTAGAGGCGATAGAGGTTGCCTCCGATTTTCTCGAATTTATAGATTGAGATTTTTCCAACGTCCTTTGTGTTTTTTACATGCGGTCCTCCGCAGAATTCCTTGGAGTATGCGGTTTCAATCTTATCGTCTTTTGCGCCGACATAGTAGATTTTCACCCTATCACCATACTTTTCCTTAAAGAATGCAAGCGCACCTAATTGAAAGGCTTCTTCTTTCGGGATGATTTTGAAGTTAACCGGGAGAGCTTCGTTGACTTTTCCATTTGCAATTTTCTCAACCTTTTTTATTTCCTCTTCTGTCGGTTTTTTTGTAGAGTAAAAATCAAATCGTAGCCGCTCTTGCGTAATATTTGATCCTTCTTGCCTAACTTCCCCCAAAACATCAAAAAGCGCCTGGTGGAGAAGATGGGTTGCCGTGTGATACTTGATTGTTTGTTCGCTCTCATCAGCTAAGCCACCTTTAAATCTTCCTGTTGCTGCCGTACGTGAAAGTTCTTGGTGTCTCCCAAATTCTTTCTGAAACTCTTTATGATTGATCTTCTGGCCTTTTTCCTGAAAAATCTCTTCGGTAATTTCAAGCGGAAATCCGTATGTTTGGTACAGGTCAAACGCTTTCTTTCCATCGATCGCCGTTATGCTCTCGATTTCCTTCAATCCTCTTTCCAAGCTTTTGCTGAAGCGGTCCATCTCTTCGTTGATTACTATTGAGATAAGCCCTTCATCGTTTTTGGCATCGAAATGAATAGCGTCATAGGTTGATAACACGGAGCGCGCAATAATCGGGATACCGTTGAAGTCAAGATGTTCTGTCAGCTTTCGATACTTGACCGCGACTCTTCGCAATAATCTTCGAAGGATATATCCACGTTCTTTATTGGAAGGCCGCACGCCGTCTTTAATTAAAAAGACCGCTGCTTTAAGATGATCTGCCACAATTCTTATAGCCTTTCCATCTGCATCATCTTCGTATTTTTTTCCTGAACTCTCTTCGGACGCCTGTATAATTTTGTCATACAAGTCGGTTCGAAAAACATCCGGGCTGTCATGGAGGGCAGCAAGCGTTCTCTCAAGGCCTCCGCCGAAATCGACATTTTTTTTCGGAAGTTCTTTAAAAGACCCATCTTTTTGTTTTTGATATTGCATGAAAACAGAGTTGCCAATCTCTAAAAATCGTCCACATTCGCAGTTAGGATGACACGGCTGCTTCTTATATTGTGACTTCTCATGGATTTTTCGCGCTTCCCCAAAATCATAGAAGACTTCACTATCTGGCCCACCAGGCTCGCCTGGCGGCATGTCTTCAGGAGCGCCAGCACGCGACCACCAGTTTTTATCCACGCCATAATAAAAAATTCTCTCCACAGGAATGCCAAGTTTTTTCCAGATTTCAGCAGAGTCTTTATCTTTTGGCAGAGCTTTTGTTCCCTCAAAAACCGTTACATAGAGTCTTTCTTTCGGAAGTCCTAATAGTTTTGTCAAGAACTCAAAAAACCATGAAATCTGTTCTTTTTTAAAATAGGTTCCCAACGACCAATTCCCCATCATCTCAAAAAATGTGGTGTGCCGGTTGTCTCCGACTTCCTCTATGTCCTGTGCTCTGAAACATGGCTGGATATTGTAAAGTTTCTCTCCTTGAGGGTGGGGTTCGCCTAAAAGGTAGGGGACCAGGGGTTGCATTCCTGATCCGGTAAAAAGCGTTGTGGGGTCTTCTTTTGGAATAAGAGATATCGGCGGGGCAAGTTTGTGCTCTCTTTCCTCCCAGAATTTGGCGAAAAGTTCACGAAGTTTTACATGATTTGACAACATAATGTAAAATTATAGCACTCATATGATCATAAAGACAGATGATATTGGAGGTATAAGACCCTTTCTTGACAAGCTTTATATTCCTCCATCAGACTCTCATAAAGGGCAAAATGGTAAGGTGCTTGTTGTCGGTGGATCTTCGCTTTTTTACGCAGCGTCCATTTGGGCAGCAGAAGTCGCATCATACTTTGTTGATATGGTGCATTATTCCTCAACGGAAGAGAATAACAAAGTGTTTTTTTCCTTAAAAAAGCGATTTCGGAACGGCATGGTCATACACAAAAAAGATATGCTGCATTACATAGAAGAAGATGACGCTGTACTTATTGGCCCGGGAATGGTAAGAGGGAAAAGAATATCAAATATCAAATATCAAATATCAAATTTTTCTCGGGTTTTGACCATTGATGATGAAGCCACGTATACCTATGTGTTGACAAAATTCCTTGTTGATAATTTTCCGAAGAAGCGGTTTGTGTTTGACGCAGGAGCGCTCCAAATGATGGAACCAGAATGGTTGTTGAAATTCAAAGAGAAACCGATTCTTACGCCCCACCAGCTTGAGTTTGAGAAGCTTTTCAAAGAATCCATACGGGATAAGACAACAGAGGAAAAGGCAAAGACTGTTGAGATGGTTGCGAAAAAATATCGCTGCGTTATTTTACTTAAAGCAAGAGACGACATCGTTTCAGACGGAATAAAGACATACATCGTAACGGGCGGAAACGCAGGGTTAACCAAAGGAGGAACCGGCGATATTTTGGCAGGTTTAAGTGTTGCTTTGTATGCAAAAAATGATCCGAAAGTTAGTGCTGTTTTAGCTTCATTTCTTCTCAAAAAGACTGCCGATGAGCTTTTTTTGACGCGTGGTTATTGGTATAATAGCAGCACGATTATAGAGCGAGTTTTAGAGACGCTTAACCGTCTCTATCAAAAGAAGAGGCGATAACTTCGATATGAAAAAAGAAATCGGAATTGCTATTTTTTTCGGGGTGCTTCTTGGGCTCATTGTTGCCATTGTCATGGTCTCACAGGTAAGAAAGCTCGGAGGCCAAAAAGCAGGCACCATTCAAACAAAAACTTCTGGATCCCAACCGGCTAAAAACAATATATCCGCTCTTTCGGTTATTGAGATAAAAGAACCGAAAGAAAAGGACATTGTCTCAAAAAACAGCATCACAATCAAGGGTACGACTCAGAAAGGATCGTTAATTGTGATGCAGTCTCCTGCACGGGATGTCGCATTCAGGACCGAAAGCGAGATCTTTTCAACAGATTTTCCCCTGGCTCTTGGTGAAAATGTCATTGCGATTACCGCCTACCCCAAAGATCAAAAATCACGTCCACAGGAGAAGATTTTGACAGTTTACTATCTGGATGAACAATGAAAAATATTTTATTAACCGTATTTGTCGGAGTATTTATTTTTACAATTTCTACGTTTGCTCAAACGACTAAAGAATCAACGCCTTCATCCACACGGGAAACAAAAGAAATCCAGGAATTCAAAGAAAAACTTGCATCCAAAGTCGCTGAACTTCAGAAAAAAAATAGCAAAGCAATATCCGGTATTATTACCGATAATCTTGCAACAAGGGTGGGAATGAAAACGCTTGATAACGTAACCTATGAGGTGAAGATCGATCGCGAATTAACAAAGATATACGAGATTGCGAAAAGTCAAAAAAAAGAAATCAAGGCTTCTGATCTTAAAAAGGGTTCCTACATTGTCGTATCGGGACCAGAAAGCGGGAGAGTCATCAATGCAAATTACATCTACGTGGATGAGCGTTTTACTACTGGTTCGGGAAAAGTGACGGAGGTAAATTCACAAGAGTCGTATCTTAAGATTTTATCTATGGAAAAGGATACATTGATTTTAGATCTTGAGGTAAATACGAGACGTCAGATAATGGACGCAAAGACTTTGGAGATTGGGACGGTTGGACTTTCACGGATAAAAGAAGGAGACACCATTCATTATGTCTATAAACCAGAAGATACGGGAAGAGAAAAGAACCGATTCACTGCCCAAAAAATTCTCGTTATTCCACAAGAATATTTCCTAAAATAAATAGCTATATTGTTGTATGGTTATATGGTTGAGCAATATAGCAATATAACAATATAACCATATAACCATTTAATCATCCGCCTTATGCTAGGTCTTTTCAAGAAATTTCTCGACTACAACGAAAGAGAGCTTGCCCGTTTGAGAAAACGTGTTGATGAGATAAACGGCTTAGAGGATAAAGCGCGAAAGCTGAAAGATGCTCAATTTGCAAAGGAAACCGAAGGGCTGAAGAGTCAGATACAGTCTGGTAAGAAATCTCTGGACGGTGTTTTACCTTGGGCTTATGCGATGGTTCGGGAAGCATCAAGAAGAGCGCTTGGACAGAGACATTTTGACGTGCAGTTAATCGCAGGCATTGCCTTGTATGAGGGGAAAATTGTTGAGCAAAAAACCGGAGAAGGAAAGACACTTTCTGCAACAACCGCGCTTTACCTCCATGCTTTAAAAGGAGAAGGAGCGCATCTTGTTACGGTAAACGACTATCTTGCAAGGCGTGATGCAGGGTGGATGGGTGGAATTTTCCACATGCTCGGCTTAAAAACCGCAGCAATCATATCCGACAGCTCCTTTTTATACGATCCCAATTATACGGACGATCAAGTATTGGACTGGCGATTGGCTCATCTTAAGGCGATCTCTCGTCAAGAGGCATATCTTTCGGATATAACCTACGGTATAAACAGCGAATTTGGTTTCGATTATCTCCGAGACAACATGGCAAACCAAAGAGTAGAGATTCGTCAGAGAGAGTACGATTTCGCAATAATCGACGAAGCAGATTCGGTACTTATCGATGAAGCAAGGACTCCGCATATCATCTCTGCACCATACGAACAAGACGTCTCAAAATACTATCAATATGCGCAGATCGTGAAACGACTTGATGAAAAGACAGATTACGTCATTGATGAGAAAGCAAGAGCCGCAAATCTCACCGAAGAAGGTATCGCAAAGATAGAGAAAACGCTTGGAGTTTCCAATATTTATGAAAAGGATTTCTCAACGCTTTTTCATATTGAGGCAGCGCTAAAAGCAGAAACATTATTTAAACTCGACAAAGATTATATTGTGAAAGACGGTGAGGCAATCATTGTAGATGAGTTTACCGGAAGATTGCTTCAGGGGAGGCGATTCTCGGAAGGGATTCACCAGGCAATCGAAGCAAAAGAAAACGTCCCGATTCAAAAGGAATCAAAAACACTTGCCACGATCTCCCTTCAGAACTACTTTCGAAAATATAAGATTTTATCTGGGATGACCGGAACAGCACAAACAGAGGCAGAGGAGTTTCACAAAATCTATAAGACAGATGTCGTGGTTGTCCCAACCCATAAAGATATGATACGCAGCGACCATCCCGACATGATTTATAAAACCGAGCGGGCAAAATTTGACGCAGTAGCTGATGAGATTGCAGAAAGTTACAAGCGGGGAAGGCCGGCTTTGGTAGGAACCACTTCTATTGAAAAAAATGAATATCTGTCGCGACTTCTTACGAAAAAAGGGATTCCTCATGAACTTTTGAACGCGAAAAATCACGAGAGGGAAGCGCAGATTATTGCGCGGGCGGGGGAGAGGGGAGCCGTCACCGTTGCAACCAATATGGCTGGTCGCGGAGTAGATATCATACTTGGCGGCGAACCTCCTAGCGAATATGAAGGAGAAGTCAAAAGTCAAAAGTCAAAAGTCAAAATGGGGGAATGGCAGAGAAAGCATGATGAGGTAGTATCTTTGGGCGGATTGTATGTTATAGGGACCGAACGTCACGAATCACGCCGCATTGACAATCAACTTCGGGGGAGATCCGGAAGACAAGGAGACCCCGGAGAGACGAAGTTTTTCGTTGCCTTGGAAGATGACCTCATGAGGATATTTGGCGGGGAACAGATATCGCGTCTTATGACATTCTTTAATCTTCCGGAGGATCAACCGTTGACCCACCAGATGGTCTCAAAAGCGATAGAGCAAGCACAGGTAAAAGTAGAAGGTTTCAACTTTGACATACGGAAGCGCTTAGTTGAGTTTGATGACGTATTAAATAAACAGCGCGAAATTATCTATGATCTGCGAAGGAAAATACTTTTGCTTCTTGATAAGAATATTGAAGAATTTCGCGATACGGTATTTGATATCTTTCGCGAAGAGATAAATACATTGGTTAATTTTTATATACCGCAAGAAAATGCCGATACAAGCTCAAACACAGAGTCACTTCACAAAGAACTACAACTTATTTTACCAGTTCCCCCAGAGAAGATCGCGCTATACGTTAAGAAGAAAGACATTCAGGGACTGGTCGATTACATCGAGGAGATAATTGAGAAGGAGTATAACAAAAGAGAAAAAACACTTGGAAAAGAGGTATGGAACGGTATCGTACAATATGTATTTCTTTCAACAATCGATACCTATCTTACCGAGCATCTTACGGCAATCGAGGACCTTCGAGAGGGCATAAGTTTACGAGGGTATGCGCAGCTTGATCCCCTTGTTGAGTATAAAAATGAGGCATATTCGATGTTTGAGAAACTCTTAGGTGATATTTATTTTGAGATTACAAGAAGAATTTTCAAGATAGAGGTAGCTGTTTCACCTCAAGAAAGAACTGCGCAAGAACAAGAGCTTATGTTCAAGTCAGCCCAAGCGACAGATCCGTATCATCAACCTCAACCCGATACGCAAGAGCAATCCCCTCCTCCAGTACATTTACCGACGTCTCAGGAGCAAGATGTCCAAGAAGAGCAGGTACCCGAGCAGGTGAGTTCTCCTGCAATTGGATTTCGCATTACTCCCCCAGGCACACGAAGTAAAAAAATCGGCCGCAACGATCCCTGCTGGTGCGGCTCCGGCAAAAAGTACAAGCGCTGTCACTACCCCGACTAATTATACACCTCGTTTTTACACCGCAGCGGTGTAACTTCTTGCTATAATAGCCATAATGACCTCTATAGAAAATTTGGAAATTGAAATCAATAAGATAAAGGAAAGGAACAAAAGAGTCGAATTAGATAAGGTATGGGAGACAAGCTGGACACGGAGAGTTCTTATTTTTGTCTTCACTTACCTTGCGATAGCCATATATTTGAAGTTCGTTGTTGGTATAAATCCCTGGATAAATTCAATTATACCCGCCGTTGGTTTTGTTCTCTCAA
>JACOYT010000052.1 GCA_016181725.1 Candidatus Roizmanbacteria bacterium
AGCGATCAAAACAAGTACCTGCTTTTTTTTATCCTCATCATTTTCGGAGCTTTTATGGTAAGTTCATACCTTATGTTTAATATCACCAACGAACTTGAGATCGCGTACTTTAAGATCGGACCAACCGAGCTGCGGCTCCTTCTTATCCTCATAAATACGGCAATCATATTTTTGGGCATACGGTTTTTTGAGGAGAAGATACTGCCCTACAGCATCATACTTCCTCTTGTCGTTCTTGCTGTCTCTGTCTGGCGAAGACAGAAGCGCATCTTCGAGATCGATCTTACCGAAAAAGAGAGAAGAGCCGGATGAGCCAGTTTCTGATAGGCCATGGTGTTGGCAACTTTCCTGCAGGGGGCGTTTTTGTTGGGGTGGGGAGGAGACAGGATTTGACCTGAACCCATCCTGGCGGAACATCACAAGGACTTCCAAAGTTCGAACAGGCTCCATTTTTTCTGTTTCTTGCAAAGGTAACTACCTGCGGGCAGAATTTTCCTGTAGGAGTTGGAGTCAGCGCTTTGGTTGGGACAGGTGTTTCTTTTGGTGGTGGGAGGGGAGTAACTGGGGGGCCAAAGACCCGTACATTGAAAGCGAGGCTTGCGACAACTTCCTTTGTTGATAATCGCATCACACTGACTCGTATCATAGTTTTTCCTTCAGAGGTCGCAAAGATTCGAAGATAATTATTTGGACAAGAGCCGATCTGGTCGTAACAAAGACCAAAGGGTGTAATGGTTGCGATGGCGGGATTATCGATTGTCCATTTGTACACGAAATCGCTATAGTCAGTGACGGTTCCTTGCGCGGTTTTCAGTACTGCGGTTATGTTGTAGGAAGTATTGGGTTTGCTTACCTCCATTGCAATATTTGTCGACGGCAGACCTTCAAGCGTATAGGTCGGTTTTGGGGTGGGAGTTGGGGAGAGAATCTTCTTGCGCTAAACCGTATCACGGTCGTTCCTTCAGAGGGTGCAATAATCCGAAAGTATGGACACGTACCGAAGCGGTATAAGATGTTGTTTGGGTTTGGACATCTCTCAAAACCTCCAATGGTTATTTTGGCAGTATCATAGGTTAAATCATACAAAAAATCGCTCAAATCTGTGACGATTTCATTTCCGGTTTTAAGCACCAAAGCTATGTTGTAGGAAGTATTGGGTTTGCTTACCTCCATTGCAATATTTGTCGACGGCAGACCTTCAAGCGTATAGGTCGGTTTTGGGGTGGGAGTTGGGGAAGCGTATAGGTCGGTTTTGGGGTGGGAGTTGGGGAAGTTGGTCCTGGTTCAGGTGTGGCAGGAGGAGTTTGTGTTGGGGTAGGGACGTTGGGGTTTGTGGGAATACTTATTGCCTCCTGCGCTCGGTTTGCGAGTCTGATCTCATTGAGGGAAAGGAAGAATGCCACCGGAACAAGAAGGATGATGAAAACGAGAGCCGATACGGAGAGGCGTTGACTAAAGGTTAGATTCTTCCATGCTTCTTGAATCTTTGAGAAAGCTTCCTTGATTTTGAGGCGGACGTTTTCCACTCGTGTATGATTTAAATATAAGATAATTTTTTTATGGCTGTCAAGGGCAGATTATTAATAAACGTTTTTCTCGCAGGATTATTTTTTTCCTCCTTTATTTTTTTGCCGAAAACGGCTCTTATCTATGAGATCCCTCGCGTTTGGTTTATCAGCATATGGATAGAAGTTTTAATCGTTCTTTCGCTTATTTTTGGATGGCCGCATCTTAGAAAAAGGAACGTGGATGGTCTACTTATTTTTGCGGTAATTCTTTATGGTTTGATTGCAGCAGCCAGTGTCTTTTCCGGCGTTGACCCCAAAAAAAGTTTCTTCGGAAATTACTGGCGGGCTGACGGAGTGGTTACCTTTCTCCATCTTTTTGGACTTTTCTTCTTTCTCACCCTGTTTTGGGACAGGAGATGGGAAGAAAAGCTTGCCGCAGCAATCGGTGTCGCGGCGTTTTCAAATGCGGCATTTGCGATAGGCAATGGAATAGTAACCCAGACCTATCCTCTTATTGGTACGTTTGGACACCCGAATTTCTTAGCAGGATATCTGGTGGTTTCTCTGCCTTTTATATTCTTCAGTTTTGAGAAAGCCAGGTCGCAAGATGAGCGGGCAGCTTGGTTTGTATGCGCATTGATAGTGCTTCTTACGATTGCTGTTACCGGATCTGTCGGTGGAATACTGGGGATTGCCGTCCTCTGTCTTACCGTAATTTTGAATAAGGAAAATGTTTCGCGCTTCCGGATTATTGCATCATTGGCTGTTTTGGCAGTTATTGCCGGAACAGTGTTTCTTGTGGTGCAAAAACAGACGGGATTTCTTCCCGAGGGAAGAGAACGGATCTTTGTGCGAGGAGTTTTGGCTTTTTCAAAAAAACCTGTTTTGGGGTGGGGGTGGGCGAATTTTGATTATGCATTTAAGTCGGTTGACTGGCCGATGAAGTACGAGTTTGATAAGTATGTGGACAAAGCGCACTCAAGCGTTCTTGAAGCGCTTGTTACAACGGGGATACTCGGATTTCTGGCATACCTATTTATCATAGGATATGCGCTTTTGCGGTTTGTGAAAGACAAGCGTCTGCCGTTTTACCTGTTTGCGGCGTTCTTACTTTTCCTCATCCACTCCCAGACAAATGTCATCTCAATCTCGGAAGAGCTTATGTTCTGGCTTCTTTTGGGCATCATTGCCGCAAGAAAGGCTTGACATCACAGCCTTTTTTTATATTGTTAGAAAAGCTACAGTTGTGAATAAGCCCGGCAACCTGCGAGGTTGCCATGGCGCTTCTGATAGGGCTAAACTTAATCAACAAGATGGCTTCTCATTGTTTTTAACTTTTGTTGGTAATCTTTTTGATCCTCGACAAACTTTTTATAAAGTTTTGGGTTTTCTATCGAAATCTCTGTCAAATATTTGCGTAAGAAACTTTCATTATATATGTAGCTCCTATAAGATGAAAACTCCCAGTCTTCCGGGTTTATAACAAGCTTACTTGTTGTTGGATTCAGGTGAATATATCGACTCACATGGAGTAGCTGTTCGTTTTTCCGAATCAGGACAGATTTAACCCGGGACTGCCATAGCGGCCCTTTACGGTTAAACCTTACATTGAAATAGCGACTGAAACTGTTTTCGACATCGCTAATATATTTAGAGACACGATCGTCGGTAAGGGCTTTTATTAAAATGTGATAGTGATCTGGCATGATACAGTAGCTTAGAAATTTGATCATGCCATGCTTTTTTGGTGTCAGAACATTAATACCTTCTAATTCAGGGTTCTTTCTTAAATGTTTTGAAAAACTGGCGGTTTTATTTTTCTTATTGTAGAAATCAAGAGCGGCAATAAATCTTAACGAGCTTTCCGGAGTTTTAAATATTCTGAAATTGGATATACTCTTATTGAAAATATGATAAATCTTTCCTTTTACAAATCGGCGCGTTTCTAGCATGTTATCTGTGTATTTATCATCTTATATTGCTAAAGTCAATGGACTATAATCTACAAAATGCTAAAAATAGGCTTTCATGAGGCTCTTTCTCGCCCCAATATACTATATCGACCCAACTATATGGCAACCTGCGAGGTTGCCAGGGGCGTCATTGCCGCAAGAAAGGCTTGACATCACAGCCTTTTTTCCTATAATGTCTTTCACTGTGATACCTCCAGAAAGGCCAAAACGTGATTTCAGTCTGCTTCCTGCCCCAGAAACGCTCCAAGTTGGATTCGAAACCTATCTGTCACCCTTCACCTATCGCTACGGAAGCGACGAAATGAAAAGAATTTGGTCGCAGAAAAATATGTGGCTTAAAGCACGAGATGTATGGATAGCCACAGCTGAAGTCCAACATGAAGCAGGACTGGTTACGGCAGAGGAAGTAGCCGATTTAAAACGTCATCGAGAGGAGCTTTCTGTTGAGCGGGTCTTTCAATGGGAAAGAGATCCAGATGTTGGTACCGGCCATGATATTCAGGCAGCGATCAAAGAGTATAGCGAAGTTGCGCAACTTGGAGGAAGAATATTGCACTATGGTCTTACGTCTGAAGATGTTCTTTCAAATGTCGAGATGAGTCTTATTCACGAATCTTTTGGCCTTATAAGGCCAAAGCTCGTTGGAACACTTGATGCTTTTTCCGGTCAAATAGAAAAACATAAAGGATTAATCTGTATGGGGTATACCCATCTTCAGGCTGCGGAACCGACTACCATGGGCTACAGATTTGCAAAATATGCCCAAGAGCTTCTACTCACTTTGCAGTATCTTGATGTTATGCAACCCTTTCTTAAAGGAAAAGGAATAAGAGGGCCGGTTGGAACCTCTGCCTCATCTTCCGATATTTTGAAAGACACCGGAATGTCAGCAAGAGAGCACGAGCAAAAAATTATGGAAAAACTTCATCTTGACTCTGTTCTTGTCTCAGATCAGACCTACCCAAGAACACTTCTTTTTTACACGGAATCCGTATTAGCAGCAATCGGTCAGGCACTTCATCACTACGCGTTAAACCTTCAAGTTCTTCAGTCCACATTTGTAGGCGAGGTTTCAGAACCAAGACGAAAAGGGCAAACCGGCTCAAGCGCGATGCCTCACAAACAGAATCCGATTCATTCGGAAAACATAGATGCGTTGACAGAAACATTGCCAGGCTCTTTATTTTCAGCTTGGATGGGAGGCGCCTTTGTCACTTTAGAAAGGACACTTCGAGACTCTGCTGGCAAAAGGAGCTGGTTGCCCGAAAGTTTCCTGATAGCGGATGAGGCGCTTATGCGGGCAGAAAGAGTGACCCGCGGATTAAAAGTCCATGAGAACGCTGTGGAGACAAATCTTAAAAAGTTTGCACCGTTTAGTGCAAGCGAAATTGTGCTTCAAAAACTAATTGAAGCGGGAATGGATCGTGTTGATGCTCATGAATTGCTCGTTGCGTACTCAGAAAAAGCGTTGGAACACACAAGAGAAGGTCGTCCAAATTTTCTGCGAGATCTCATTTTGGGTGATGAGAAGATCACGACTTATTTAGACGATGGAGCAATTCGAGAGGCATTTTACAATGTGTATAAACATACGGGAGATGCAGAAGAGCGATGTGAAAGATTTTTAGCAGAGCAACTTTACCCTGCGATCCAAGCGGCTCCCTAAAAAGGTATAATGGATAGATGGGAAGAATACTCAGATTCTTTTTTGTCATTCTTCTGTTTGTTGCCGCTTTCGCCCTACTTTTTTTTCAGTTTTCAAAGCCAAAAGAAAAGGTTGTTGTAGAGCCTCAAAGTGAAAAGAAGACGAAGCAGAGGAAGAGCGAGGCGAATAAGAATTTGCAAGTTGCATCGGCTCTTGTTTTTGTCCCATACTGGAGTTTGGGTAACTCACTTGCTGTTGATCCATACGATCCGATCATATATTTTGGAATTACGGGAGGAGCCGATGGAATAAGTAAATCCGATGACGGATATAAGAATTTAGAGACCTTTAATGAGAATGTGCCGGATGGAAAACAAAGACTTCTTACGGTGCGGATGACCAACTTTTCTGTCAACTTTTCAGTTTTGAAGAATGAGGAAAGTCAGAAAAAAATTGCAAACGAAGCCATCGAGATCGCAAGGAACTATGGGTTTTCTGGAATCGTACTGGACTTTGAATTATTTAGTTTCTTAGATAAAGATGTGCCGAACCAAATCAATACATTTGTTGAAACCTTTTATACGACTACAAAGGATAATAATCTTTCATTCTATCTGACGATATACGGGGATGTTTTTTATAAGAAGCGCCCATACGACGTCGGATTTTTAGCAAAGAATTCTGACGGAATTTTTATCATGGCGTATGACTTTCATAAGGCGGCAGGTGAGCCGGGACCGAATTTCCCACTTTCCGGCAGAGAAAAATATGGGTATGATTTCAAAACAATGATTGCAGATTTTTTGAAAGTTGTTCCACAAGAAAAAATTACGGTTCTTTTTGGGATGTATGGGTATGATTGGGCAGTTGATGAGAAGAAACGACCGATCCGTGCTGCAAAATCTTTGTCCTTGCATGCGATACAAAAAAAATATCTTGGAGCATGCAAAAAGACAAATTGTGTTGCAACGCGGGATTTTTACTCGCGGGAGACCGAGCTAAATTATGTAGATCAAGATAATGTTTACCACGTCATCTGGTTTGAAGACAAAGACTCGGCGAAAGCAAAGACGCAATACCTGTTAGAACAAGGGATAGATAAGGTGGGGTACTGGGCGTATGGCTACTTCTAGAATTCAGAATTATGAGTTATGAATTAAGAATTGAATTAAGAATCAAGAATCAATTCTAAATTCTACATTCATTCTTAATTCTGAATTATAAATTCTTAATTATTTTTTAGCTTTACGTCTGCTTTTGAACGCTCCTATTTCTTTCAGTTTCCACATGAAAAGCGCAGCTTTCCTTTTTGCATTGGAATCGATCACGAAGCGAAGCGCTTCAGCCAGAACAGGGCGAGGGATGGTTTTTGCGAATTTGATGTACATGCTTTTGTGCCGTTCGTCTTGGAGCTTTTCTGCAAGGTAGATTCCGTATGACTGATACTCCCGGGAAATGTATTTATCCTCCAAAGGATCAAAGGATTTCAAGATATCTTTTACGGTCTGCATATGGCTATAGTATAGCAATAGGGTTGAGATTTAGGATTGAGGATTTAAGACGTATGAATATTCTTGAATCGTAGATCATAAATCATAAATCATAAATCAAACACGCGCAGGAGCTTTGCTTACTTTCCGGGGAAGTCTGGGATCTTCGGAAGGTCCGAAAGAGGAGGAGATGGAGGCGTTGGTGGAGTTTGCGGCTGGTCAGAAGGAGGTGGTTGGAAAGGTGGCGGCGGTGGTACGCTCGGCGCATCGGAAGGAGGCGCGGGTGGAGCTGGTGGTTCACTTGGACTTTGCGGCGGCTGATCGGATGGTTGAGGCGGTGTGGGAGTTGATCCCTCGCTTGCCTTCTTTTGAAGGTCGTTGAGGATTGCGCTTAAAGGATCGCCCGCGGTTGCGACCGGAACATCAGATGGAGGAGGCATAGGTGCAGGTGGCGGTACTGAAGGAGGTTCAGGGGAAGGAGGTATTTGTGGTTCCTCTGGCTGTTCTGGTACCGATGGTGCTTCTTCAGGCGGTGGCGGCGCTGGTGGCTCTGGCGGGGCAGGCGGGGCAGGCGGCTCAGGTGGTTTGGGGGGTTCAGGTTGCTGTGGCTGATCTTGCGGCTGATCGCCCTGCGCAGCCTGTACACCAAGAATCTGATCAAACTCTTCTTTGGTAAATCCCTTAAAGACAGCAATCTGTCCGTCATCTTTTTCGATTTTCGTGACAGGAACCCCTTTAAAATTGTTTGATACAGCAAGCATTTCAGGCAAAAATTCACGGTTTGTTTCGAGATTCTTTTCTTCGTACGTTATGTTTTTTGCTTGAAGATACTCTTTCTCTTGCTTGCAAAAAGGACAGTTGGTTATGGTGTAGAGGGTGACTTTCATGACTTAGAACATTATGGAGAAAAAAAGTTTTTTTGTCAAGTAATTATTTTCAATTTTTCGTAAAGTTGCGGAAAAACTCTCTCATTGAGGACTTTTCTTTCGTCTTTTCTAAAATCGGAGAGCACATACGCCTCACCGGAAACCCTGTTTTCTGGCGCTCTGTTTTCAACACCGATTCGGACTCGCACAAAATCTTTTTTTCCAAGCGCCTTTTCGATGGAGTTTACTCCATTGTGAAGTCTTGGGCCAACCCCCTTTTGAATCTTACATTCGCCCAAGGGAATATCGAGATCATCGTGGGCGACAACCAGATCACGTGAAACATATAACTTGAAACGTGTAACAAGTTGCTTGACTGCAATCCCGGACTGATTCACAAAAACATTCGTTTTTGTTGGGCGGATTTTTTTTAATTCGATATCCGTTAATTCGTTAATTAAATAATCTATAAATTGACAGCCGACGTTATGCCGATTATTTGCATATTTCTCGCCCGGATTTCCCAACCCAACGATTATCTTCATAGAGTTTTTTCTTGCGTCTCTATACGGCTCCCGCCGCGGTCATAGAGGATGATATGAAATGAGAGCGGATCTTCGGGATTGAATTCGGAAAGTGTTGCGGTGTGCAGAGTTTTTTCACCCTGCGAGATGGTTTTCTGTCGCTTCTCCCCGGTTCTTTTATTCGTCACAACAATTGCTGATCGAAAAGGAGTTTTTGTTTTGAAACTGACGAGAATATAGCGCCCCGACTTAAAGACGCGGACGGTTTTTAGGACATCGCTTGCCTCGGTCTGATACGTGGTTCTTTTTTGAATTGAGGAGATGCCATAAAATACCGAGACGGAGAAAACCGCAATCGCAAAAACGACAAGGACTGTCCTCAAAGAAGCAAACGGCGCCTGCCATGCTTTGAAGTAATCAATCTTTGCGCCTTGCGCTCGTTTAAATTTCAAAAGATCGTCGGGATACGCAAAGACCCCTTCGCAGGTTTTGCAGACAAAGAGGATGACATGTGGCGGGACAGCTTCGGTATTTGAGACTGCGGTCAAGACGGTTGCATCCTTCGGACAAGATTTGGGTTTTGCAGAGATTTCATGGGAGTAGAGCTCTTCGGATAATTTTTTTGCGGTATCAAAGGTAATTCTGTTTATGCCGTTTTCTTCAAAAAAACTTGCGCCGCAGTTTGAGCAGTGAAGGATACGCTGGTTGTCGTAAGAGACCTCCTTCATGAGCTCCGAACAGTTGGGGCAAACCATGTTTTAACCATAGCGGAACCCTCGTTAATTTTCAATTCTCAATTTTCAATTTACAATGAATATTCAATAATGAAATGTTTGAAAATTGAAAATTAAGAGAAGATTATGTAATGTTAAAGTATGGATCCGAGGGCGGAAGAGTTTCGGCGCTTTATTGAAGTTGAGGTTCTAAAGATCATAAAAAAACTTTCGGAAAAAGGAGGAGAGGGGGTTGAGGAGAAAATTCAGCAAGTTGCACAGCGGACTTTGGATTTAATTAAACCGGAGATGGGGATAGACGAGCTCTACCGAAACGCGGTGAAACTCGACGACCAACACCCGGAGCTTGCTCCTGTTGTTTTCCACATCATGAAAGCGTACGAGGAGCATTTTGCAAAAAAGGGACTTGAAAACGTATCGCAACTTGTTAAGCAGGGCAAATACGACGACGCCCAACACATGGTAAAGAAGATACTGGAGTTTAAGATGTCGAATTGATCGTTATATGTCAGGAGCACCACCAAAAGAAGTGCAACCGCGACCACGAGTCGTACGTCGTATAAGAGAACGTATAACAGGACGGAGCGAACATCGAAGGCGGGAATCCTCTGAAAGGGAGGTAAAGAATGCCACACCAATTCGAGTTGAAGGCGAGACAGGTGCGGTTGCGGAAGCGAAAAGAACGCCAGAGGATCAACGTGAAGGATAGATGCGGCTTTTTGATACCGATGAGCCGACCGTGGGCGAGTCAGCCGCCTCGGTTCTTGCTCTTTCGCAATTTTATCCGGAGGTAGCACGGCTCTGTATCGAGATTGCTGCAGCCCCGGGAAAGAATGAAATTCTTTTGGGAAGAAAAGCGAAACAATTAATTGATAGGCCAACCCAACCAATGGATGTTGTTGTAGGCGCCGATTTAAATGTCGCTCTCCTTAAACGCACCCGATCGCATTTGGAAGATTTCATTAACACCACAGATTCACCCGAACAAAGGGAATTAGGAAAAAAAAGGGTGGATGAAATTAGTGGCGAAATTCAAAAGAATACCGAACGACGGGAGAAAACATTAAGAGAAAATCCGCAACTACTGAAAGAGAGGCCGGAGCTTGAGAAAGTAAGTACCATAGAGTCTTTTGCCGCAGCAATGGGCACCGACCTAAACTTAGCTTACGAGAATCCAATAGGAGCAATATTAGAAAAATTAACCCCTGCAATGCAAGATAAGAAGGCATGGGATGATTTAATAGTCAATTTGAGAAATGCTGGAATTAAAGAAGAGGATCTTGAGAACATGACGAGGTTCAGATCTCATGCAAAGGTCGAGGAAACTACAAAAAAATATGGGAAGCGGGGAGCCGTGGCTGTAGCAGGCGTCGGTCTTTTGGGTCTTCTTATGGCGTGGATGGCGGCAAAAAGCGTTACCAGGGAAAGTCAGGGTGGAGCAGGGCGTTTCTGATGGGAAAACAGCGCTTGCATTTCTATTTGTATTTTATGCTAACATAAAGCATGGATCAACAATCTCAAAATCCAGCAGAAATTCCCCAGGAAGTTCGCACCTTTTTAGAAGGTCTTTTGAAAGACGCTGGAATGACCACGTTCGATGGCGGAACAAAAGAGGAGATG
>JACOYT010000053.1 GCA_016181725.1 Candidatus Roizmanbacteria bacterium
CGCACATATTTTGTCCGCCAAGTACCGCGTTGGAAAGACAGAGGCCAACCTAAACACCGATATCGGCATCGCCATATCGGTTTTGAAAAATCTTAAGCCAGCTACGCAGTTTTTCGTTGCCGAGATTGGAGCGTATAAAAAGCGAGAGATCGCGAAAGCCTGCAAGATAATAAAACCGAAGTTTGCAATCGTAACCGCAATCGGAAATCAGCACCTTGATCTTTTTGGATCGAAAAAAAATTTAATTTTGGCGAAAAAGGAACTCCTCGATGTGCTGCCAAAGGAGGGGAGAGCGTATGTCTATAGCGACTTTAATAAATTTAATGAGATGATAAAGGGAATTCGTGCGCCTGTTGTCTCTTTAAACCCGCCTCGCGACAGGAATCGCGTGCGCTATGACGGTATCGATTTCAATATAGAAACAACGCTCCTTGGTGACTATGTCGCCCGCAACCTTCTCCCTTGTATAGCGCTTGCCCATGATCTTGGACTGACAAAAAGGGAGATCGAGAAAGCAATCGCAAATCTCGCGCAAGTGCCAGATACCTTATCCCGGCACAAAGGTTTAGACGGCTCAACCGTAATCAAAGACTCCATAAATACGAGTGTTGAGGGGTTTATCGCTGCGATAAAGACTGCCGACTCAATGGGGAAGAAGCAAAAAATCATCGCCTCAAAAGGGGTGATCGAACTTGGGGATGAGAAGAAGGAATCGTACCAGAAAATACTTTCCACACTGTATAAGAGCAAGCTTTTACTCTACACAACAGACAAGCTCTTCAAGACTATGGACAAAAGAAGTAGAGTCTATTTGTTTAAAGACGAGGAGGAAATCCTTGAGAAGCTGAAAAAAGAGACAAACAGAGAAACAGTTGTAGTCATCGAGGGAAAGTTCACAACCAAATTCATACAGTCCCTAATTCAGAATTAAGAGTTAAGAATTATAAATTGTCAATTGATAAAATATCCTATGGTTTCAACCGATTTTGCCCCCAATGAGACCCTGAAAGACGCTCTTGCTTCATTCAAAATCCTGATTCAGCCCTGGTTCTTCAAACGGGGAAAATCACTCTTTCGGGTTAAACAGCGGCTGAAAAAATTCTTTCCAAACCAAGACGTTTTTCTTTTCCTAACCGCACGAGCCGGCCTCTACCGTCTTCTTCAGGCACTTGAGCTTGAAAAAAACACGAAGGTCCTTGTCCAAGGTTTTACCTGCGAAGCTGTGATTCTTCCCCTCCTTGAGCTTGGGCTTAAGCCGATTTTTGTTGACATTGAGGAAACAACGTATTCATTCGATATCGATTCACTTCAGGAAAAAATTGACAAAAAGACTAAAGTGCTTATTCTTCAACATACATTTGGTTTAACCCCCATCTATAGAAAAAAGGTTTTTGATCTTGCAAAAAAGCACGATATTATTGTTATCGAGGACCTCGCGCATGGCTTTGATTCGGCCCTTTTTGGCGAGTCACAAACCATGAGACAGTATCCCCATTGCGCCCTCCTTCTTTCTTTTGGAAGATCAAAAGCTATCTCCTCGGTATTTGGCGGAGCTGTGGTCACAAGAAGCAAGAAGCTTGCCGACCGGCTCAAGGAAGCGGAAAAAACACTCGTTTATCCGACCTTCTTATTTATCCTTCAATGCCTCATATACAAGCCGCTTTCCGTGCTTATCAAGGCAAGCTACGATATGCTTTTCGGGAAAGTTCTTCACGGTTTCTTAGAATCACTCAACGTTCTTCCCAAAGAAATAAGCACCAAAGAAAAGGGGGGAAATTTTGATCCGATGTTTCTTAAAGCATACCCAAATGCCCTCGCATATCTTCTTCAGAGGCAGTTTAAAAGATTTGATCAAATACAGCAGCATAGACTTTCAATAAGCAAAATTTATATCCGTCACTTTTTGAAGAATGCATCACCTTTAGTCCTTCAGCCGTACCTTAGATTTCCGGTGCTTTGCGAAAACCGTGACCGGTTGCTTGGGGACCTTAAGAAGCATCAAATCTTTTTGGGGACATGGTACGAAGTCATATCTCCAAGAGGAGTCCCGCTTTCGAAGCTCGGATACCGAAGAGGAAGCTGTCCCAATGCCGAGCGGATTGCGGCAAAAATCGTGAACCTACCAACGCAGGTATCTGAAAAGCAAGCAAAAATGCTTATAAAGCACCTAAAGTCTCCGTAATTTCTTTCGTACGACCTCAATCGGATAGGTCATTGCATAATATCGGATAGGATCAATGATGAGGTCTTGCGCGTGAAGATACTGTACGTCTTGTCCGCCAAATCCACGCTTAAAGAGCGAAACCCCCCAGAATCGGTGCTTCGTTGCAGAAAGCGGTTCAACGCCCCAGAAATTATAGCGGCGCATACCCCTTTGTTTCGCCTCCCGTATCGCCTCCCACTGGATAAGATAGGATCCTGGATGCTTTCTGCCTTCTTCGGTTGAGGCGCCGTAGTGGTAGGTTGCCTCGGTGCCGTAAAAGATAATAATTGCCTCCGATAGGAGCTCCTTATTAAGATAGGCTCGGTAGAGGAGAGCAAGATCATCTTGAGCAAATACCTTAAACTGATGATAGAGAAACTCAAGGCTGAAAGGCACGAATTTATGTCGTTTTGCTGTATCAAGCTGTATTTGGTAAAACTCCTTGATCGCCTCTTCATCCTTTGTCACAGTTACCTGAAGCCCTTCTTTGTGAGCATTTCGAATTTCATAGCGAGTCGATTTTCGCATGGATGAAAAGAGCTCCTGCTCAGTTTTTGCAAGATCAAGCTGGGAGGTAAGATCTGCGGTAAGGTGCATGGGAGCCTGGCGAAAGCCGTATTGCCTGAAAATGGCTTTTGAAAGATCATTCTCGATAAGCTGTGGCCGCACCCGAACGAATACGCATCTTTCCTTCCGCGCAATCGCTCTTGTCTCCGAAACAAACTCTGAAAGAACCGTTTTATCGCTCCAGTTGAGGATCGGTCCGCCGGCAACCGTAAGGTATCTTCCTCGTTTAGCAGGCTCAACCACGGCAAGCGCAACCCCGGAAAGCTCCCCATCCTTATAAAATCCACGTCTTTCAATATGCTTTCCTAAGCGATTATGAAATTCCCCGAAATACCAAGAATGGAGAAAATTGGCTTCGGGGTGGTTCTTTATGAAGTCTTCCCATTCAAGTTTGTCTTCAATGCGGGCAGATTGGATGCTAGCCATTTTAAGTACATTGTAACAAATCGTAAGCGCTTGCTTTTTTGCAAAGAGTGCTATAATGAAGGAAGTGGCAGCCAAACCGAAAAAAAGTAATCTCACTGTTTTTGTCGTAGTTCTTGTGGTTCTCGTTTTCGGTTTCTTCGCCTATACGTACTTTTCGGGCCGCGGAAGTGCTCCTCAAACCTCGAATCTTCAGAAAGTGCAGTCAGAGGATCACGTAAAATGGGCTCGTGATGCAGACAATGTTCTGGTTGAGTATGCTGACTTCCAGTGTCCCAACTGTAAATTCTGGGCAACGACGTTTGCAAGTTTTGAGGCAACCGGAAGTCCTGATCTTGAGCTTACCAAGAAGACTACGTTTGTGTTTCGGCATTTTCCCTTAACTTCCGTGCATAAGAATGCGCTTGCCGCAGCGTACGCAGCCGAAGCTGCAGCCAAACAGGGCAAGTTTTGGGAGATGCACGATAGGTTGTTTGAGACGCAAGAGACTTGGGCAGAGCTTGCTGATCCGAAAGATCACTTTGTAAAGTTGGCAACGGATCTAAATCTCGATGGAGAGAAGTTTGAAAAAGACAAAGACTCGCAAGAAGTCAAAAATAAAGTTGAGGCGGATATTCAATCCGGAAAAGACGCAGGCGTACAAGGGGTCTCCACCTTCTTCCTAAACGGCAAGAAATACGAAGGCTTCGAATCAGTCGAACAACTCCGTGACCTCCTAAAACAGCTAAAATAAAGCCTTCCAAGAAGCCATGGCAACCTACGAGGTTGACAGTGGCCACTACCCTTCGTTTTTCACAAACTGCCCGGTTTCTTTTGATTTCTTAAACATTACGTTGAAAAAAAGCAAAGAGAAGACTAAATAAGCTATATTTTCTAAAAAAGCACTGCCAATAAGATTCCACTCAATAATGCCTGGATTGCTGAAACTTGCCCTCGCTGCTTCAAAAACGTAGGTCGGTGGGAAAAAATAAGCAATATTCTGCAATACTTTTGGTAATATTTTCACCGGAAAAAAGGCCGCAGTAAGAGGTTGGAATAAAAAGACAAAACCCCATGCAAGAGCTTGAATTCTTGTGCCATAACGGAAAATGAGCCCAAGAATTATAATGCCGGTAAACCAAGAAAATAGTATGAGATTTATGAAAAATAAAACGATATTTATCAACCCCACCTGATATACATTAAAACCAAAAAACATTAAAGCGATAAGCGATATCGTAATAAAAACAACCAGCGATTTCAATGCTCCCGAGAACATCTCGGCGGCAATATACTCTTTAGCTGACATTGGAGAAATAAATATGTTCGTCAGGTTTCTCGACCAAACCTCCCATAAAACTCCAACCGACAGGGTGTATTGGGCAACTCGTATGATCTCCCACAAAAGGAGTCCTAAAAAAAGGTGGTATGCGAAAGCCTGATTTGACTCTCTAAGAAAATAAAGCGTGGTAAATCCAAAAGTGATCACTGTAACAAACGCAAAAAAGAAAAGATCCATCATGACCTCAAAAGATCGTTTCGTAATATAAAATTCCTCGGTAAGTATTGCAAGAATTCTATATAGCCTCATACTTTTTTCTCGCTTCGCGTAATTTGTAAGAAAAAATCTTCAAGAGTCGGCTTATATACCTCTATATCGGTAATCCATACGTCTGCATTACTAACTTTAAATATGGCTGTGGGAATAAGATTTTCTTTCGCAGTAATCTGTACCACAGAATTGCTTATGAAAGTATAGTTGAACTTATTTTCCGAAAGTACTTTTTCTACCTGCTTTCTGTCTGCGTCAAATGTAAGCTGAAGTTTCGCATAGGGAATACGCTTTGTAAGCCCAAGCGGAGTATCCTCTGCTATAATTTTTCCTTTATCAAGAAAGATAACTCTATCACAAATTCGTGTTACTTCGGCCATATCGTGACTCGTGTAAAGAATCGAAAGCTTTTGAGAGCTTCTCAAATCCTCAATAAGATTTAATAGTTTGTCAGAAATATCCGGGTCAAGGGCTGCTGTTGGCTCATCCATGAGGATTATTTCTGGGCTATTTATGAGAGCCTTGACAAGATTAACCCGAGTTCGCTGTCCAGATGAAAGATCCCAATATTTCTTATTGATAAACTCTCGCATCTCAAAAAACTCAAGAAGTTCATGAATCCTTTTTTTTGGGTTTTTCACGTCATATAGACGCGCAAATACCAGAAGATTCTCAAGGACGGTGATTTTTCCCTGAAGCGTATTAAAAGACGATGCGAAATTGATCCGCTGTAGGCTCTCCTGGCGGTTTTTAAAAAAATCCATGTCGAAATAGCTTATTTTTCCACTTGTAGCTGACGTTATTCCAAGCAATATATGGATTGTTGTCGTTTTGCCGGCGCCGTTTGGGCCCAAAAGGCCTAAAATCTCACCCTCCTTAAGCTCGAAGGAGATGTTGTCAACCGCGGTAAAATCGCCGAAGCGCTTAGTCAGATTTGAGACTGAAAGAATCGTATCCATTTGCCCATTATACAAGAATGTGATAGTCATCCTGAACTCGGTTCAGGATCTGCAGATTCCGAAATAAATTCGGAATGACGCAATAATGAGGCATAACCTTTAGGGGAGAGGGGAGAATAGACCGTCAAAATAGGCTAAATTAACATTTTCAGTAGGGCAGAAGGCTGAAAAATGGAGAGACAGCACAAAGGGGGAAATTAGGGATAAATAGGCTCAAATAAGAAGGGAATAATTATCTAATTAATGTTAAATTTAAAATTTTAAATTTAAAATTATAAACACCTCTTCCCTCCTGATAGGCACGGTCAACGTCGTAAAAGATACAATTTACGACGTCATGGGTGCTTTCCTCCCTCAAGGCGTGTCTCCCACAAATCCCGCACCTGGAAACAGATATTCTTATATATATCTTAAGGAAAGAAGAGAGTACTCCCCGCGGCCGTTCGACCTATTATTAATTTTTTTACACGCTCTTCTTTTTGATTAGAGCGATGTCCTTCTCATATAAAGACTCTCTCGCTCTCCTCCCTCACGAAATTCAAGCAAATTAAATTGTTTCAATTTAGCCTATCATATCGCTCTAAATTGACAAATTTGAGGCTAAATATGAAGGGATGTTCTAGTTTGAGATAGAGAGTGATTTAGATTGCTATATCAGTCCAAAGTTGCATTCTTGAGGCTAATTTCGCATATCTGCGTATACAGTGATAGCCATCCTTTGGGGAGGAGTTTAGCCTGTCCTATCAGGAAAAACTTAAATTTCAGCCTTGATTTTTTACGACGTTTTGTAAGATAAATTACGTATGCGAATCCTCTCTTCTATAAAAACTATAGGATAAAAAGTGTCCGCCCGTGAATATTCCCTCTCCCCTCTCCTCCGCCTGATGTGCCCCTAAAATTTATGAGAATACTCTTATGTTAGACTAAATAATCACAATGTAAGGGCTCCGCGTGCTCACTCCACTTGATGAAAACACATCTCGAGCCTCCCTCGCACCGGGTCGGTGCGAAGGGGCTGATTTGACGGGCCTTTTCTGAATTATTCATGGAGAAGTTTTTGGATCAATTTTAGTTTTCTTTGATAGTCTTTATTATTCTCGACAAATCTTCTGTATGCTTTTGTGTCTCTAATTAAAATTTCATGCATTATCTCATTTAAAATTCTTGGATTGTTGATGTACTCTCTGTACGAGGAAAATTCCCATTCTTCAGGATTGTTTACCAATCCTGCGGTTGTTGGATTCAGATGGATATATCTGGATACATGGAGAAGCTGCTCACTAGATTTTATTCGTACTGATTTATAAGGAGACTGCCAAAGTGGCCCCTTGCGATTAAACCTCGTATTAAAGTATTTGGTATAACTGTTCCCGATATTATTTAAGTAGCGATATATGTGCTTTTCTTTTAAAAGTTTCACTTCCAGATGGTAGTGGTCCGGCATAATGCAATAGGCAATGAATTTAACTATCTGGTTTCGTTTTGACTGAAATAATGGAGGCGGTTTGTAATTGTAACCTTTGTTACATTTTAGAAAGTCAGAGAGTCGCCTTTCTACATTAATATCGTTGTAATAACTTAAGATAAGCATGAAGCGACGACAGTTCCTTTCATCGCTAAAAATTCTATAATTTGCAATGCTTTTATTAAAAATGTGGTACGCTTCCCCGCTTTTTAGTACTGTCCTTTCCATCCTTATATGTTTAAAGGAAAGAGAACGAAAGATCAACGTACTATATGCTACAAAATGTGGATTTTTGCTTGTCAGAAAGGCCTGTATTGTACCAAGTCACTCACACCGGGTCGGTGCGAGGGAAGGGGCATGCTCTTTACCAGTTCAGCGTAAGAAGTCCGATAATAAGAACAGCCGCAAGCACAATCACGTATTCACGAACGGTATTCTTAAAGAGTCTTTCGTCAAGGTGCGCGACAGTGAGGCCGGCGAAGCTGTAGTAGGCTGCTGTCAAAAGGAGCGCTGTGATACTTGTTCTTAAGGGAACAAACGAAACAATGAGGGCAAGCTGTGCGAGAATGGCACTGAGGAATATCGCGTAGAATACCAGATTTCTTTCGATAAATAAATTAAGCTTTACGCTCCACAAAAGCTGAAGGATGAGTGGAAACACCACGATCCCCACCCCCAAACTATTGAGGAGAAAATTTGCGCGCAGGGAAAATAAAATATTAAATATCAGAAAGGCTATGACGGTTTGGTAGAAATAATTTACGGAAAAGGCTGCCCGATAGAGCTGTAAGCTCTTCTCTACTCCAACATTGAAGATGTTTGATGTAAGAAGCAAGGCATAGATTGATACGGCAAATAGTGCGATAAACGGGAGGCGGGTAAGCCATCGGACGGGAAATAGGTAGTAAAAGAGGTAAAAAGCGATCGTAAAAATAAGCGGCATCAGAAAGAGCATGATCCACTCGATCTCCTCAAGCCCCTCAAGAATAGAAAAAAAACCAAAGGCGTAAACGAGAAGAACAAAAAGCGGGATAAAAATCCAGGCTTTGTCAAAGAAAAAGAAGGTTGAAAACAGCATGAAAAAGGTCAAAGCTAGAGTCGAGATAACGAAGCGGAATCGCTTCTCTACTCGAAACATCCAACGCGGAGGATTTTTTAGAAAGCGAAAAAGTTCCCGAAAGATAGCAAACCGCTCTAGCATACTAGTGATTATATCTTAAGTTGATCGATCTTCGTGAGATAAATTTTTTGTTGTAGTTTTGACTTTTGAGTTTTGCGTTTTGAGCTTTTTACGTCATGTATTCCTCGGGGATGTCGAAGTTGGCAAAGACCCGCTGGACATCATCCAACTCCTCTACCTTCTCAAGAGTGGCGAGCACGCGCTTCGCCTTCTCTCTATCCCCAATCTTTATGTAAGAGCGAGGCTTGTAATCGGGCTCTGCACCAGAGACTTTTCCAAGACTCTCAAAAGGAAAATATAAGGTTATCGAGGTCCCATCCTCTTCTATGTCAAAGGCACTGACTTTATCCGCAAATGAAAATATTTCATCCTCCTTCTTCTCTTTTCTATCAAACGTGATGGTCCCACATTTTTGGAAAAGATACCCAACTGAGCCCTGGCCCGCCATTTTCCCGCCATACTTTTCAAGCGTATTCTTCACCTCGCTGTGGGTCCGGTTTGAATTGTCGGTTGTCGTTTGAATAAGAAGCGCAACTCCTTCCGGCCCAAATCCTTCATATATAATCTCTCGCAAACGCGCCCTCTCCGGCCCGCTCCCCTTCTCAACGGCCCGCTTTATATTTTCCTTTGGCATGTTTGCCGCCTTTGCCTTCTCGATGGCGAGCCGAAGCTTTACATTCATCTCTGGATCGGTTACTCCCCCACCATCCGCCACTGAAACCGCAATCAGCCGAGTAAGCTTTGAGAAAATCTTGCCTTTTTCCTTATCTTTTGCCTCTTTTGTATTCTGACCTATTTTAGCATATTTAGCCTACTTGACATACAACCCAAATGGCATATACTGTGTACATTATTTATGAGTGACCTTGAGATATTAGAACAACAGGCGATAGATGCGGCAATGAGCTCCCAGTGGAATGATGCTGTCAATATCAACAAAAAAATCTCAAAACTGGAAAAAAATAATGTGGGAGCATACCTTCGCTTAGGTTTTGCCTACATCCAGCTGCACAAGCTCGATGAAGCAAAGAAATCTTACCGAAAGGTCTTGCGTCTTCAAGCAGGCAATCAACTTGCCCGCGAGAACCTTGAGCGAATCAAGGTGTTGGAAACAAAGGGAAGAAAGAAACCCATGAAGA
The DNA here is from genome assembly GCA_016181725.1 of Candidatus Roizmanbacteria bacterium. Taxonomy (GTDB): domain Bacteria; phylum Patescibacteriota; class Microgenomatia; order UBA1406; family GWC2-37-13; genus JACOYT01. The sequence goes on from JACOYT010000053.1 coordinate 9,468, forward strand.
AAGCGATAATACTCGATCCAAACCTGTTTTTGGAGGTTCCAGGCAAAACAAAAAATGCCGCCCTGGTCAATCTGGGACAAAAGAACACTCTGGCCCTTCTCATTATCGGTCAAAACGTCATTCTCAAGCCAAAAAAGAGAAAGATCGAGGTGCGAACCGACACGAATGAGTATATAGGATCTCTCCCAGACGACCTATCAAAACGATTATTTTTGTTCATCAAGGCAGAAAGCGTTTACTCGGCCTATGTCAAGGAGGTGTCTCTCAATCGGGTTGCTATTTTTATCCGTGAGGAGAAGAAAGGAAAAAGGGTCGCACGATTTAGTTCATTTCCCAAAGATATTCAGGTTGATATGTCGAAATTCAATACGCATGATCTGGCGCACGCTGAAGAAGAAGGTGACGAAGAGGTCGTTGAAAGCGACCTTGAAAAAATTGCAGAAGAAATCTCAAATGACGAGCGCGACTACCACCTCATTTATCATCAAGAGGGGTCTCATGAAGACGAGGAGAATTTGGAGGAATAGTGCTTTATCTTTCCTTTAACAAACAGAATCGTGCCTCTTTTCTTTCGCGCAACATACCGTTTTACCTCATCTGAAGCCTCAAAGTCCCGCATTGAACGCAGTGCAAGAACAAAAGACACGAAAAGCAGCAATATAAAGACGAACACCATATATCTAAAAGATTTATGAATTACGATTTAGGATTTACGAATATTCTTAAATCTTATCTCTTAAATCATAAGTCCCTTTATTCTGCTTCCCATTCGTCCTCTATCTTACCGAGCATAAAAATTATATCAGAGGTTTTGGTTTTTTGCCTGATGAGCGGGCAATGGAAGAAACGGGAGAGATCACGGGCAGTCCGCGAGTATTTTTTGCTGTCTTGGGCAACTGAACAACTTTTTTGATCAAAATTACCCGGTGACATGTCAACAACATGGATGCCGTTGCCCTCTAATATACGGCTTATCAGTAAGGCGTTTTTATACTGTTTCGTATATATGATTTGAACGGTTTGTTTCTCTGTTCTATAGGTCTTCTGGTAAAAAAACCCTTGATACTTTTTTGCAAACCCGTCTTCCTTAAATATCGACTCTCCTTTTTCTTTTTTCCCTATTTCTTTGATGGTTGTGTAATCGCTCTTTTTGGATATGCGAAACTTAAGATACATATAAATCCGATCAATAAAACTCGCGTTTGTTCTTGCAAAAAAGATGTCCGAAAATCCAGGAAGTTCAACCGCAGAAGGCGTATCTCGTCCATAGATTACTTCTGGCTTATTGGGATAAAAGTAATAATCAATAAATGTTGAGGTCGCAGAAGAAAAGGCTTTCTTGAGGATCTGCGGCTTGTTATCAAGCAAAACGAGCTTTCCCAAAGCCCCAAACCGATAATAACGGTAGCCTCCGGGCACAAACACTTTCTGATCAGGTGCAAAATATACAAGATAACTTACCCTATCTGCGTTGCCTAATGAGTAAAATGCTATGGTATCTTTATACGAAATGATATTGATCCGCTCTTTTCCTTGTATAAAGAGTGAAAGAAAGATTGATCGAACAAGTAAGGCAAGAATTCCAAGCAAAATAAGTGCGTATCCGCTCCACAATAAAGCCTTTCGCAACCCTCTTGCCTCTCTTTTTCCCATCCCGCTATATAACTCCCTGCACTAATTTTATGTGGCGAATTCGTCTTACAATGTCGTCTTGACTCATCCTTTTGAGCATGAAGATTTTCCGAACGATTGATAGTGAAGCCTCAATCTCAGGACTCACCACCGCATGCACCCCTAAATCCTTCATTCTCTGCCGATCTTTCTCGTTGTGTACTCGTGAAATAAGCACGATCTTGGGATTCAATTTTTTAGCATTCAAAACAACTCTTTCCTGGTCGAATTTGGAAGGAACTGCAGAAACCAGAGCCGAAGCATGCTCAACCTCTGCAAAATCCAAAACATCAAAGTCCGTTGGGTCACCGTAGATTGCGGTTACGCCGTCTTTCTTTGCCTTTTCAATGGTGTGAAAGTTATAGTCAATCGCAATAAAGGGAATGTTTGCAAGGCTTAACGCTTTCCCAACCTGAGATCCAATCCGTCCGTACCCACAGATCACCACATGATTTTTTAAATCAAAAACATCAAGAGGAGACTGGTCGAAATCAAGCCGATGTTTTATGAAAAGCTCAATCGCCGGAACATACCGTTTGAAAAAGCCGCGTATGACATCGTACATCGCGTCCTTGCTATTTATGAGAATTGGCGTAAGCATCAGGCTCAAAAGTACCGACGATATCAAGAAAAGGTACTGTTCTTGGGTAAAAATTTTATTGGTGAATGCAAGAGTAAGAAGAATAAAGGCATTTTCTGACGCTTGAAATAGAAAAACGGCAAGAGAAAAGGCCATCCGGGTGCTAAATCGAAAATACAGAAACACAAGAAGCAAAACCAGCATCTTTGCGCCGATCAAGAAGGCGCTAAAAAGAAGAATTTGTGGGATGTAAACTACTGCCTGCTGCGCCTGGATATGAGTTCCTATGAATACGAAAAAGACAATCGCCATAAGATCCCGAAGCGGCCGAATCTGTGAGAAAATATGGTAATGCTCGATGCTCTGGGAGACCAAAACTCCTGCGATAAAAGCCCCGATCAAAACCGGGATATCGAAGCTTGCGGAGATTGCGATAATCAAAAAGATAAAAATGATAACAAAAAGA
>JACOYT010000018.1 GCA_016181725.1 Candidatus Roizmanbacteria bacterium
CTTATCAAGCAGGAGGAAAAACGCCAACAAGAAACCTTGATGCTTATCCCTTCTGAAAATATCGCATCACGCGCAGTTGAGGAAGCAGTTGCATCTATCTTCGGGAACAAATATGCCGAGGGCTATCCATTCAAAAGATACTACCAAGGACAACAATATGTTGACCAACTTGAGACCTTAGTGATCGAGCGAACAAAAAAATTATTTCGTGTTCCCCATGCAAATGTACAACCCTACTCCGGTTCCCCAGCAAATCTTGCGGTGCTTTTAGCATTGGCAAAGCCAGGCGACAGCATTATGGGTCTTTCGCTTGATTCCGGTGGACATCTTACCCACGGATCAAAGGCATCGTATACCGGAAAACTCTTTCATTCTGTGCAGTACGGTGTAAACAAACAGGGTCTTATTGACTATGATGATGTTTTTAAGCTCGCCAAGAAAGTAAAGCCCAAAGTTATTATTGCCGGCATCACTGCCTATCCTCGTGTACTTGACTGGAAAAAATTCGCCCAAATTGCCGATGAGGTTGAGGCATATCTTATGGCAGACATCGCCCATCTTGCCGGCCTGGTTATAGCAGGTGCCTACCCTTCCCCCGCCCCATTTACCCATGTCGTAACAACAACTACCCATAAGACTCTTCGCGGCCCGCGAGGTGCACTCATCATGGTAACCGAAAGGGGTTTAAAGAAAGATCCTGATCTTCAAGAAAAAATTGATAAATCAGTCTTTCCCGGTCTTCAAGGCGGGCCCCATGAAAATACCATTGCAGGAATAGGTATTGCGTTAAAAGAGGTATCTCAAAATTCGTTTAGGGTATATGCAAAACAGATCGTAAAAAATGCAAGGGCACTTGCTTCTCAACTTAATTCCTATGGTTTTGATCTGGTGTCGGGCGGAACCGACAGTCACCTCATTCTCATCAACCTTCAAAACAAGAATCTGCTTGGTAATACCGTTGCTGAAGCATGTGAAGAGGCCGGCATGGTTCTTAATCGAAACGCAATCCCAAACGACCCGAATCCGCCTTATTATCCCTCCGGCATCCGGCTGGGGACACCAGGCGTTACCAGTCGTGGTATGAAAGAAAAAGAGATGAAACATATTGCACAATGTATTAACGATGTCGTCGTAACCCTGCAGGATATAAAGAAGAAAACAAAAATGACTATGCTCGATGAGCGGAAGAGAGAAAATCGCATCAAGATAATAAAACAGGCTAAAACATTACGCAAGGTGCGGCAACGAGTATTACAGTTATGTACGAAGTTCCCGATTAAAAAATATTATTAAACACGTATGATTTTTGCATTGCTGTCTGCCAATTTTATCATGGTGTTGGCTTTGCTTTTTAAAATCGGAAGCCTCCCGCCTGTGATTCCCCTCTTTTATTCAAGATCTCCTGGCGAGTTTCAGCTTGCTGACTGGTGGCTTATCCTCCTTCTGCCCATTCTTATGAACGGGTTGTTTGTCGTAAATACTATTCTTTCCCGAAAATTTTTCTCTGAAGACGAGTTTATCCCTATCTTTCTTTACTATTTCAAATTTTTTATTATTATCTCGTTCACCCTGATCTATTTAAAAATTATCTTTTTGATCTCATAAATGGTTCATCCTTTTTGGGCATTCTCTTTGGCGTTCTTCTTCTCGCTCATATTTACTTACCCAACCATATTTGTTGCGAAAGGTTTAGATGTCGTAACAGACAGGAGAAGACGTACCCACCCTGCACATACCCATAAGGGCGTCGTCCCGCGCGGCGGCGGCTTGCCATTATTCCTTTCATTTTTTCTTGCCACGCTACTTGCAGTTACTTTAAACAAAATTGTGTTTGGGATCGTCCTTGCCAGTTTTATATTGGTTGTTGTCGGTTTGCTTGACGATTATTTTGACCTCTCACCCTACGTGAGATTCTTTGTGAATATTGCGGTTTCTGTCTTGGTCATAAGCTTCGGACTTGGTATTCCCTTTATCTCAAATCCTTTTGGGGAGCCGATACGTCTTGATCAATGGAGAGTAACTTTTGAGATTTTTGGGGGAAAACACAGCTTCCTTATCGTAAGTAACCTCCTTGCTATTGTTTGGCTTACGTGGACTACAAACATGGTGAACTGGAGCAAGGGGGTGGATGGTCAGCTTCCCGGATTTGTTGGTATCGCCGCAATTTTTTTGGGTCTTCTATCACAGCGATTCACCATCCACGATATCTCTGCCCAAACCGTGATGCTTCTTTCTTTTATTATCGCAGGATCCTTCCTTGGATTTCTTCCCTTCAACATGTATCCGCAGAAGATTATGCCTGGTTACGGCGGAGGCGGACTAGCAGGATTTTGGCTGGGAATCTTGTCGATTCTTTCTTTTGGAAAAATCGGTACCGCAGTACTTATCTTGTCGGTCCCGATGATCGATGCTTCATACACCGTACTTCGGCGGATTAAAAACCGCCAATCTCCATTTCGTGCCGATTGGGGTCACTTCCATCATCGACTTTTGGAGATTGGATGGGGAAGAAGAAGGATTGCTGTTTTCTATTGGGTGATAACCTTTGTTTTTGGGATTGCCAGTCTCTTTTTGAAGGGGATTGAAAAACTTGTTGCATTTTTGTCGGTTGGAATTGTTCTTATCGCATTTATCATGATAATTAATCAGATAAAAGTTGTTCACCATGGTAAAATAAGAAGGTCCATTTGAAGGGCAAGGGATTCAAAGAGTGAAAATCCAAACGAATAATGCCAGAAAGCGAAGATATCGATTTTTTGCGACTTGAGAGGTGCGCAGTCCGATGTAACATCGGACGAGCACGCTCACGGAGCTAAAAAATTGCGTATCGAGCTTTCTGTATTTGCGAGAAGACGCGCTCGAGAATCCCAACTAAAGCTTGGAACAACTTATGAAGTACTTCATAAAAACTTTCGGGTGCCAGCAAAATCATGCTGATTCCGAACGTGTTGCTTCGGGCTTTAAAGCGCGAGGTTTTTCAGAAGCGAAAAACTACAACGATGCCAACTATATTGTCATAAATACCTGCATGATTCGCCAGTCCGCAGAAGATCGTGTATACGGACTGGTGAGAAATCTTGGAGTGATAAAAAAACAAAAAGAAAAGCGCAAGGAATTCTTGAAGATTATCGTAACCGGCTGCATGGTTGGTATGGCATTTCGCGATAAAAGCGGTCAATATCTTCAAAAGATAAGAGGCCGGATGCCGGAGGTGGATGAATTCTTACCGATTGAGGAGGTTGGATTCGATAATCAACCGGTGAGACAAGACGATACCCATGCATGGGTGCCGGTCTCAAACGGCTGCAACAATTTTTGTACGTTTTGCGTTGTCCCTTTTACCCGTGGACGCGAAATCTCAAGGCCCTTCCATGATATCTTGAGCGAGTGCCTGGATCTTAGAAAAAGAGGGTATCGAATGGTAACCCTCCTTGGGCAAAATGTAAACTCGTACGGCGCAGATCTTCTCTTGGGTGATAAAAATATCCAAACCATCCGAGATCTAGAGAAAACTTACTTCATAAAAAAAGAGTTAGCGCATCCTCGGGTAAAAATTGAGTTTAAACTAAATGGAAAATCTATCGAGCCTGTGTATGTTAAACATCTTGGGCGCTATCGAATCCCAACGCTTTTCCCCTATCTTTTGGAGGCGGTAGCCAAGATGGGTTTTCGATCGGTAAACTTTATTTCATCAAACCCTTGGGACTTCTCTGATGAGCTTATCGATACAATTGCCCGATACAAAAATATCACGCGAACCATCCACCTTCCCGTTCAATCAGGCGATGATAAAGTTCTGAAACGGATGAACCGCTGGTACACGGCAGAGCAATATCTTGCTCTGATCTCAAAACTCAAAAGTCAAATCTCAAAAGTAAACTTCACAACAGACATCATTGTGGGCTTTTGTGGAGAGACAAAGATGCAGTTTGAAAATACTTTAGAGCTTGCAAAGAAAGTAGGTTTTGAGAAAGCCTACATATCAATGTACTCTCAAAGACCAATGACCGCCGCAACAAAAGCCCTCCAAGATGATGTTCCTCACACGGTAAAGAAAAAAAGATGGCAAATCTTGGAGGAACTCATCAATCGATCATCAAAGAAGAATTAAGAAGAACGGTCTGTACAATGAATTGATTCATTGTACCATATGGGGTGTTTATCAACCTAACCTTCTCCTCGATTCTCCTTTTTCATCCTTTCACGAATGTTATTCGCTAATTTAATGAGATGTCGGACATCTTTACCCTTCCGTAATCCAAATTCAAAACCGACCGCCGCAACAAATATGGTAACTCCCCCAACGGTCGGAACCATCCATCCCTTTCGCTTACCTGCTTCAACGTCTTTGCCAAATTCGCTAAACCACTGGGCAATTTTTTTAGTTTTTTTATCTGCTGACTTCTCGTCTGCAAGCATTGCAGCAAACTCTCTTTCCTTTTCTGGATTCATAAAATCTCCTTTGCTATCAAAGTCTCTCGGTTGTAATCCAAAGGGAACATGGACCGAACCTACGGGAGCATCTGCTTCCTGGGAATAAGAATTTTCACGCTCATGCCGTCCCATGCGTCTATGATACCAAACTGTGCTACAATTTCACTATGAAGCTTCTGGTTACCGGGGGGGCTGGATTTATTGGGTCAAACTTTATTCTCTATTGGGTAAAAAACCAACCGAACGATCAGGTCGTAAATCTCGATCTTCTCACATACGCGGGTAATCTTGAGAGCCTTTCATCCGTCAAAGGAAATCCAAACTACACTTTTGTCAAAGGCGATATTTGCGATGTGAAGCTTGTTAATCAAGTTATGGAAGATATCGATACTGTCGTTCACTTCGCTGCCGAATCTCATGTTGACCGCTCTATCATGGATCCGGCTCCTTTCATAAAGACAAATATAGACGGCACCTATGTGCTTCTACAGGCAGCGCTTAAAAATAATGTCAAACGCTTCCATCACGTCTCAACCGACGAGGTGTTTGGGGCGCTCAACCTTGAGTCAAAAGAAAAGTTTCATGAAAAAACACCCTATGATCCAAGAAGCCCCTATGCCGCCTCAAAAGCAGCTTCCGATCACTTAGTTCGCGCATTTCACACAACGTACAATTTGCCTATTACCATCTCAAATTGCTCAAATAATTTCGGTCCCTATCAGTTTCCTGAAAAATTAATTGCCCTTGCAATAACGAATCTCATCGAGGGAAAAAAAGTTCCGGTTTACGGAGATGGCTTGCATGTGAGAGACTGGCTGTATGTTGATGATCACTGTGAGGCAATCGATCTTATTCTTCAAAAAGGGAAAGTCGGCGAGACATATCTCTGTGGTGGATTAACTGAGGATATCCCAAATATCGAGGTCGCCAAAAAGATCATCCGTATTATGGGGAAAGATGAAAGTATGATCGAATTTGTAAAAGATCGTCCCGGGCATGACCGTCGCTATGCAATCGATTGGGGCAAGATTCATCGGGAACTTGGCTGGACTCCAAAACATGATTTCGACGAGGCGCTGAAGAAAACCATTGCGTGGTACAAAGCGAACGAATCATGGTGGAAACATGTAAAGTCAGGAGAATACAAGAGCTACTACGAACAGCAATATAGTCATCGTTAAATCCGAAGCACGAAAACATGGGGGTAAGGGTTAAGGTGAGGAAGCCGGTTTGGGTTAGGAAGTTGGGTTAGGTGTCATTCCCAACTTGTCCCAGTACCAGATCGAAGATCGGTACGGGACTACCCCGCACCGTACTTTGTTCTGGTTCAGGGTGATTGGGAATCCAGAAGTTCTGGATCCCCGCTGGAGTTTACCCCGTACACTGATACGGGGCGGGGATGACATATGGAATCCCAACCTCCTTACCTAATTTCCATACTGGCTTCTTAACCTTTACCCTAACCGAATTTCCCGGAATATTAGGATTTCGGATTTCAGCCTATGCTTAAAATAGCTATCTCTGGTTCAACTGGGCTTGTGGGCTCGCGCGTCGTTGAGCTTCTCAAAGATGATTTTGAGTTCATCCCGCTTCTTCAAGATGCCGTTGACATAACAAGCAAAGACCAAGTCTCCGCGTTCATCCAAAACACAGAGTTTGATATTTTTCTCCATCTTGCCGCCTATACCAAGGTAAACCGTGCGGAAGAAGAGCGAGACCTCGCCTATAAAATCAACGCGACAGGAACTAGTAATCTCTTTGAAGCTGTCCAGCGGAAAAAAAAGAAATTTATATACATCTCGACAGATTATGCATTTAATCTAAAAAGCAAAGACGATGTTGCCTACGAAGAAAGCCAGCCTAACCCAGTCGGCGCGTATGGCAGCAGCAAGTATGAAGGTGAAAAAGTAGTCCGAGGTTATGGAATGATCGTGCGACTCTCCTATCCCTATCGGGCATCATTCAAACCGAAAGAAGATTTTGTTCGAAAGATCAAATCGCTTCTTGAGGGCGGAGCGTCCCTCACGATGATTCATGATTCCACCATGACTCCGACATTTATTGATGATTTCGCAAAAGCCCTTGCGCACCTTCTTCAAAATTTTACTGCCGAGGTTTTTCATCTGGTCGGAGCAGACAGCATGTCGCCTTTTGATACAGGATTACATATTGCACAAGTCTTTAAACTCGATCGAGACCTCATAACTCCAGTAAGTTTTAGTGATTACTATAAGGACCTTGCAGAAAAACGCCCGCAATATACTGCTATAGGAAGCAGGAAAAATAACTTTCACAAAATGCGGACTCTTGAGGAGGGACTTTGGGAGATTGCAAAACAGCTCAAATAAACACTCTTGCTTGTTTTTTGGGGGGCTTTAGGATATGATTTATCTTTATGACGATTGCCTTTGTCGGACATGGATATGTTGGCCTTGTGACAGCCTGCGTATTTGCTGATTTCGGCAATAAAGTGTGGGTTATCGGTCACACAAAAGAAAAGATTGAAAGACTAAAAGCAGGAGATCCTATTATTTACGAGCCGGGATTAAAGGAACTTCTTCAAAAAAATCTTAAAGCAAAGCGCCTTATTTTTACACTTGAATACGACAAAGCAATTCCGGAATCGGATATTGTTTTTATTGCAGTCGGCACTCCACAAAAGAAAAACGGGGAAGCAAATCTTGATGCGGTATTTGAGGTCGCAAAACAGATTGGAAAACATATAAAAAATGACGGATTTACCGTTGTTTCGATAAAAAGTACTGTGCCGGTTGGAACAAACAAAAAAATCGAAAAAATAATAATCGCCAATAAGCCGAGAAACGCTCACGTTGCGATCGCTTCATGTCCTGAATTTTTACGTGAAGGAACAGCGCTCTACGACACTCTTAATCCCGATAGAATAATTATCGGCTCCGACTCAAAGCGTACCGTAGAAATGCTCCTTGAACTACACAAACCGATAAACGGAAAACGTGTTCTTACCAATCTTGCTTCAGCCGAGCTCATAAAATACGCCTCAAACGCCATGCTTGCGACAAAAATTTCCTTCGCGAATCTTATCTCATATTTTTGCGAGATGACCGGAGCCGATTGCGAGACCGTACTTGAAGCAGTAGGTTTAGACCGTAGGATCGGGCGTATGTTTCTCTATCCCGGTATCGGCTACGGTGGCTCATGCCTTCCAAAAGACGTTAGGGCGCTCATCCATACGGGAAAAATCTTGAAGCTCGACATCTCACTCCTTGATGCAATCGATGGAATCAATCAACAAGCTGCAAAGAATTATCTTGCAAAGGTCGTCAAACATACGAGGGGGAAAAATATTGCGGTCTGGGGACTAAGTTTTAAACCAAACACCGATGATATCCGGGAGGCCCCCTCACTGGTAATCTTACATGAGCTTCTTAAAAGAGACTTTCAAATTCGCGTTTATGATCCTGCGGCGCAAGACAATATAAAACGTGTATTTGCCAATAAACTTCGCTATGCAGACTCTCCCTATGACGCTCTGAAAGGCGTCGATGCAGTATGCGTGCTTACCGAATGGAACGAATTTAAACAGATCGATTTAAAAAAAGTAAAAGTCCTCATGAAGCATCCGGTAATATTTGATGGAAGAAACATCTATGATCCTCATATCATGCGAAAACTAGGGTTTGAATATTTTGGAGTCGGAAGAAATTAATTATGAGAGTACTGGTTGCGGGTGGGGCGGGGTTTATAGGCTCTCACCTGTGTGAACAACTACTTAAAGAAGGGCATGAGGTAATCTGTGCCGACAATTTCTCAACTGCTTCCTGGGAAAATCTTCAGTCATTGAAAAATAATAAAAACTTTCATCTTTTAAAACACGATATTGTCGAACCTTTACCATCGACTCTATCTGTCGACTGTGTTTTTCATCTTGCCTCCCCTGCCTCACCTAACCATCATAGCAAGATTAGCTATCATGCCCTTCCCTTGGAGACGATCTTGGCAAACACGAAAGGAACGCTTGAACTTCTTACTTTTTCCCAAAAAAATAAGGCGCAATTCCTCTTTGCATCAAGCTCTGAAGTATATGGCGATCCGCTTGCACATCCCCAAAGGGAAGATTATTTTGGAAATGTCTCAACGACAGGGCCACGATCGGTCTATGATGAATCCAAACGCTTAGGCGAGACGCTAACGGCCTATTTTTGGCGAGACAGAGATCTTAACGCCCGGATTGCCCGAATCTTCAACACCTACGGCCCACGTCTCGCAAGAGAAGACATGCGAATGGTGATTACGTTTATAAATCAAGCCCTTTCGGAAAGCCCAATTACCGTATTTGGTGATGGTACACAGACACGTTCTCTGTGCTACATCGATGATATGATTGAGGGGTTGACGACTTTGATGTTTCACGCAAATACGAAAGGCGAAGTTGTAAATCTCGGCTCAGAAGATGAACACACCGTTTTAGAATATGCGCAGATGATAAAAAAACTCACAAACTCAAAAAGCAAGATCGTCTTTAGTGAACAATTGCCACAGGATGATCCAAAGAAACGATGTCCAGACATATCAAAAGCTAAAAAACTATTAGGATGGAAACCAAAAATAAGCCTTGCGGAAGGACTCAAAAGGATGATCGCCTACGTAAAAGAGAGTGCTTATTGATTTAAAATTTAGAACTTAAAATTAGAAACTTGCTATGAAGTCTGCTGTTATCGTCATCCCAACCTACAATGAGGCGCGAACCATTGAAACGCTAATCACCGGAATCCTCGATATTCAAAAACATATCTCCGGCTGGCATCTTGAAATACTCGTTGTAGATAGCCACTCACCTGACGGAACCAGCGCAATCGTAAAACGCCTCACAAAAAAATACCCGATTATTCACCTTCTTGAAACAAAAAAAGAGGGCTTGGGAAAAGCATATATTGCGGGGTTTACTTATGCAATTGAAAAACTCGATCCTTACGTACTTTTTGAGATCGATGGCGATCTGTCTCACAGTCCAAAAAAAATTCCTGAATTCTTAGGAAAGATCGAGGAGGGCACCGATTTTGTGATCGGTTCTCGTTACATAAAGGGGGGCTCTATTCCCAAAGACTGGGCTCTCCACAGAAAGCTATTTTCTGTTTTAGGAAACGTAATAGTCCGCTTCGGTCTTATGAAACTTTCTGTTTCCGATTGGACATCGGGATTTCGGGCAATTAAAAAATGGATTGTTTCAGATGTCATTTCCGAGCTTGAGGATTATTCCGGTTATGTTTTTCAGGTCGCTCTCGTTGATAAGGCAATAAAAAGGGGAGCGAAAGTACAAGAGGTCCCGATCCATTTTATCGATCGTCAACATGGTGTCTCAAAAATAAATTCGGCGCAATATATCGTCCAAACTCTTCTTTATATCCCCGCAAATTCCTCTTTTTTCAAATACGTTGTTGTGGGCGTAACAGGGGCAGTACTGGATTACGGTATATCATATCTTTTCATTGAGCAACTTCGCTGGTATATCTGGCTTTCGACATTAATCAGTGCAGAAAGCGCAATTATCTCAAACTTCGTCTTGAATAATTTCTGGAGCTTTTCGCATAAAAAACTTGAGCCAAAAAAGTCCGTATATATTCCGAAATTTATCAAATTTAATCTTATCTCATCTGGCGCACTTCTTATTCAAGCAGGAGGGGTGCAACTTGGAGCAAACCTCTTTGGAGCAAAATTTTGGTGGGTCTATAAGACATTTATCATTGCGTTTGTCATTATCCCCTACTCCTGGCTCCTCTACAACAAGATCATCTGGAGAGACACATAAGAATTCTCAATTCTAAATTTTAATTTTTAATTCAAATCCGAAAACTTAATTTTAAATGTTTAAACATTCTGCATTTAAAATTGATTTAAAATTTAGAACTTAAAATTTAAAATTAGCTTTGAGCTGTTATTCTAGCTTCTCCACATATTGCCCTGACACCCATCCCTCTTTTCCTAATTCATACTCGATCTTAAACCAGTTATTTTTCTCCTCCAAGACCTCAAACTCATCGCCTGGCTTCACCTGCGCTTCCTCACTTGCCGCCACCGTTGGCTCCTCGCGCACTCGTAAGAATCCCGTTGGCGTGTCTGTGATTTTAATCCGCGTCTTTTTTGCTGCCGCACTTTCCGTTGCTTCTTTTTTTTCTTTTAGTTTTGCCGATCCTGTAGCTTCTGGTCTTTTTTGACTCTGATCGATAGCGAGCTTTATCTGTGCATTAATCCGATAACGGCCGTCAATATTTATTTTTTGCGTTCTTCTGAAAAATCCCGGCATAAAAACGGAAAGTTCATGGGTCCCCTTAAGAACATCAGCCAAAAGAAGAGGCGCAACTCCTTTTTCGTCATTATCCAAATAGACTATTGCCCCCTGCGGCTCGGTCTCCATATAAATTTCTCCGTAGTTTTTATTTTTAGAAGGCGATTCCATTTTGGTTACCCAAAAAATCTCCCCAGCCGAGGTAACATCCGAACTTCCCAATTCCCGATTTACGTAGGTTAAAGCATTTTTAAATATTTTTATCCGTCCCTGCCATGATGCGGTTTGAGTCGCCTCACCTTGGGGTATAAGTTTCAGTACATATTCGCCGACTTTCACTCGATCTTCAAATGGTGTGGCTCTTCCAACCGCAACGTTGTTTAAAAACAAGCTTGCTGTTGGGGAGGAGAGAACTTTTATGTTTCCGTACGCGTTCTGTCTGTCTAAGATAAAGAATTTTCCTGCAACGAACAATCCAAAAAGTACAAAAAGAGTCGTAAGAAGGATGAGTTTGCCCCTCATGCTTGATCTCATGGTAGAATTTATTATAACATGCACCGGGGAATAGCCACTTTTACGCTCGACTATGGTCGTTGTCCGCCTTGGCTCTTTGCAAGGATGGTGAAGCTTGCACGAATTATTGTCGTGGCGATCATTGATCGTTTTGGACAAGAAGAGTTTTTGAGAAGATTATCGGACCCTGTCTGGTTTCAATCGTTTGGCTCACTCCTTGCCTTTGACTGGAATGCTTCCGGTTTAACCACAACAACCATGGGCGCTTTAAAAGAAGCTCTTTTTGGGATGGAGAAAGAGCTTGGCTTATTTGTCGCAGGTGGAAAAGGAAAAACTTCAAAAAAGACTCCTGATCAGATTTTATTCTGGGGAGAAAAAATAAATCTCGACCTATCACCATAATTTTTTGTTCACGAAAAGTGGGGCGTGGGCGGTAGTCCAGCAGGGAATGAATACGGATTACGGCAGGGCTCGCCGCTACCATTGGTTTTCTAAACATATAAAGGAATTGACAATTGAGCCTCACACCGCAATCCAAAGCGAAGTAACTGTCCCAAAGGTTCTCAATCTTTCAGCCACAAAAAGCATCCCGAATCGAGAAGGTGTCGTCGAACTGGTAAAACACAAAAGAAATCTTTTTTATGAAATAAAACGGATGAAAAAACACGGTGACCAGCTTACGCTTCTTGATCTTTCTTCAAACGATTTCTCTGATCACCCAATCGCCCACAAACCTTTTACCTCGCTTAACGCCCAAAACTCTCAAACTCTCTCAACGCTGTTCACCAAACGTTTAGAAGAAAGCGTGGAAAACATCCTGTCAAAACCGCAAGAGAATTATGAAGATATCCTCATGACCAAAAAGGTTGGGCCAAAGACCATTCGTGCGCTTACCTTGGTTTCGGAGGTTGTATTTGGGGCTGTGCCTTCTTTTGAAGACCCGGTCCGCTACACCTTTGCCTTTGGCGGAAAAGACGGTGTCCCCTATCCTGTGAACCGCAAAATATACGATTCAACAATCGAGATCATTGAAAAAGCAATAAAGAAATCGGGTCTTGGACACGGAGAAAAAGAAAAGCTCCTTCGAAGAAACGAAAAACTCTTTGCTGCCTAGGCAGCAACGAGGTCTTTTTCTTTTAAAACTTTTTCAGATTTTAGAGGCGTTTTTTTCTCAGAGATGAGCCTTATAACTTCAAACAGCTTCATCTCAAGATCGATTTCAGAAATACCAACTATTGCATAGATTGGCTCTTCTGGCGATATGTCAATACGATCTCTCCTTTCATGAACCAGTCGTCCCTCTTCATCTGGGGTATAGGGATAAATATGAAAATCCCCTATTTTTGGATATATGCTTACCGTTGCTTTAAGAAGCTCGGGAATATGCAGACTGTATTTCCTGTTCCCTATGATCCGTGGTATTGGAGTAATATCAAAGCTTCTGTCGCTTGGCTCAATAACTTGAGCAAATCCCAGAACACCCGAAGCAAAAATTCTTTCTAACTGATCATAGAAATCGCTTGTTTCAACAGGTGTTCCCTCTCTACTTAATTGTCTTTCAACCGCCATACCTGCATTATACCCCATAGTAGCTCTCAGATCAATTCTTATAACAATTGCCAGTCGCTATTGTAAAATATAAAAACATGCCGGAAGAATTGTATAGATACCAGAGTGAACCTCCAAAAGCTGTGAGCCTTGAGGAATACCGTCATGCAGTACGGGAATTAAAAGACGGTTTCCTGTCCTTGAATGTAGCTTCGATTCAGACGTTCGAACAGTTATCTAACAATCTCAATTTTGTTGGCGTTGACCTTCGAAATATACTACGAAGAAAAGGCAAAAGAATATCGTACAAATTCAAGCATGGTTCAGTCGTGAGGCTCGACCGCAATCTGACAGAAAAAATCATTATAAAGGCACTTGCTACGGAAAGTGTTGTAAGTGTTGAGGAAATCGAAGACGATGAGCTCCGGTTTCGGGTCGAGATTCCATGGAAAAATACACTTATCGAGGAACAATCTGGAAATGAACCGGGATCGTCAGGGGTTAGCGCTGAAGATATGCGGGGTGAAAAACCAATATCATATGTTCCATTACCGGACGGAGATCAAGATACGTGGCGAAAATATGCAAACTTGGTGAAAGACGGGGTAAGTAAGGTATTGGATGTCATCTGACACTATGTCACCTTATAGACCTCATCACCCTTCTTAACCTCTTGATCAACCTTAACTCCGATTGAGTCGCCTTTTTTTGCCTTCTCTATGTTTTGATGTTCAACCTGCATTGACGCTACCTGTTGTGTAAACTCCTTTTCATGCCCTGTCACTTTTATAGTGTCTCCGACCGAAAGGGCATTATTCAACTCAACAACCGCCACCCCAATCTTGTCGAAATAATGCGCCACCTTTCCGATCTTCACATCTGCCATAAAGACTCACCTCCTTTAGAAACAGTTAACGAGTAACAAGTCTTACGAGTTCTACTGTTTCTTAAGTCTACCACAGATTTTTAAAATACCTCATGTTATAAAAGCGAGATAAGACCAAGAAGACCTGCCGCAACAAGTCCCCATACAGCGGCTTTACGAAGGGTCTCCTTTTTTATCCCCAAGAACTTTTCTTCTTCCTTAGACATATATCAAAATAATTTTACTATAATTGACATCGACATGGCACTGCAAGATGTTCTTCGCGAGATTGAGAAGGAGGCAAAAACTCGTTTCCTCCCCATAATTGGCCCAGAAAAGGGAGAGGTCTTGGTGAAGATTATAAAGAAATATAAGCCGGAACGGATATTGGAGGTAGGAACATGTGTTGGATATTCAGCGATCTTAATGAGCCGCGATCTCCCCAAAACCGGAAATATTGTTACCATCGAGATCGATCCGGAGGTAGCAAGAACTGCACAAGAAAATATTATAAAAGCAAGGGCGCATAAAAAAATTGAAATAGTCATCGGAGATGCCATTGATGCGATACCGACGCTTGAGGGACCTTTTGATTTGCTTTTTCTTGATGCGGCAAAAGATAAATATCTTAATTATCTAAAACAGGCAGAAAGTAAACTTTCCCCTGATGCGGTTGTGGTTGCTGATAATGCCGGGGTGTTTGCCTGGGAGATGCGAAACTATCTCCGATACGTTCGAAAAAGTGGCAGATATAAAAGCACTACCTATGATTTAGGTTTTGATGCTTTAGAGGTGAGTAAAAAATTATTTACTTAATCGAAATCCGTGATACGCAAGATATGCGGAAACAACAACCGCTGCTCCGCTTAGCCACATTGGCACCACCCACCCCGCAATAGCAGCATTCCAACCGTACAAGAGCCGCAATGCATGAAGAACAGTTACCGCTAAAAAGACTAAGCCGGTAACCATCGCGTATGTCTTTTGGCTCATAGCATATTCTCACCTCCTTCCCTTATGATAGGATATATAAAACCTATATTAATTTCAAGTAGGAAATACGAATCCTAAGATTTGAAGGCATTTCCGAAGGACTACCGCAGATCGTTTATCATGCGTTGCTCTACCCGAAAGACCTTTAATATAGGATAATGCGCGGGGGGTGTTCATATCATCATTTAAGATATTACAAATATGTTTCAAATGTTGTTTTTTAACTTTATTTATTGTTTTATGACCACCCAATGCGCGAGTAATCTCATCGATGGTTCTTTCTGCTTCATCTAGTTTATGGTACTCAAATTCCCAAGGGACTCGATAGTGATGGGATAAAAGCATCCAGCGAATAGCGCCTCCTGAGTACTTTTTCAAAAGATCCTTCACTAAAATAAGATTGCCAAGAGACTTAGACATTTTTTCTCCCTCATAGATGAGCATCGCAGTATGCACCCAGTATCGAACAAACGGACTTTTTCCCGTGTAGCTTTCTGATTGCGCAATCTCACTTTCATGATGGGGATAAATTAAGTCTCGCCCGCCTCCATGTATGTCTACCTGCCGCCCTAAATATTGAAGGTTCATAGCGGAGCATTCGATATGCCAACCTGGCCTTCCTCTACCCCACGGACTCTCCCACCCCGGCTCCCCTTTCTTTGCCCTCTGCCACAGAACGAAATCCAAAGGATTTTTTTTCAAAGGATCTTTTGGGTCTGCTCCTCGTTCTTTTGAGAGAACGAGCATCTGCGATCGTGTAAGTCTTGACAACTTCCCGTAGTCTTTAAACTTTTTGATCTCGAAATAGACATTGTCGTTGCGCTCATATGCATACCCTCTTTTAAGAACTGCTACAATTATTCGAATAATTGTAGCAGTTGAGGCTGTAGCGTAGACGTAGTGGGTGGGCATTGCAACATTAAGCGCCTTCATGTCAAGCAGAAATTGCTTTGTCCAGTAGTCGCCGAGCTTTTTCCAATCTTCCCCCTCTTCTCTAGCTCTTTTTAAGATATCATCATCAATATCGGTTACGTTCTGGGTGTAGGTGACATCATATCTTAGAAGGCGAAGATACCGAACAAACGTGTCAAAAAATACATACACAAATGCATGGCCCAGGTGGGTGGTATCGTACGGTGTAATTCCGCATACATACAGCTTTACTTTCTTATTCCCAAGTGGCCGAAACACCTCTTTTTTTCGAGATCGCGAATTAAAGATGTGCATAAAAATCTATTCTACCTGAAATGATATAATAAAGCCGTGAAACTCCTTCTTGTTTTTGCCCATCCTGACGATGAAACCTTCTCCTCCTCAGGTACCATTATACAGCTGGTAAAACAGGGGTTCACCGCGAAACTCATCATGGCAACCCGAGGTGAAGCAGGGATGCTTGGCGATCCGCCTCTTGCAACCAGAGAGACACTTGGTAAAGTTCGTGAACAGGAATTACGAGAAGCTTCCAAAATAACTGGAATCTCACAAATTTACTTCCTCGATTTTATTGACGGCACCCTTCACAAAGTTTCTCAAAAAAAGCTGCAGGCAGAGATCCTTCCCATCATGAAAAAGGAAAAACCGCACATGGTGATTACGTTTGAGAAAAACGGAATCTCAATGCATCCTGATCATAAAGCGATCTCAAAAGCAGCGACTGAATCGTTCTTTGAATATATGAAAACGGCAAAACACCACGTACGACTCTACCATGTGGTTCTTCCCCGAAGCAATCTCAAGCGTTTTGAAAAAGCAGGATTTAAATATGGTTTCTTTGGAAAAATGGAGGGTACGCCGGATGAAGAAATTACCACAAAAGTCGACATAAGCCGGGTATATCGGACAAAAATGAAGGCTATGATGTGTCATAAGACACAGCAGCCTGATTGGGAGCGTTTACTTAAACGGGCAAAACTTCTTAAAGGAAGATACGAATATTTCACCCTCATCGCAGAGAATTACATTAACTCCCCCAAATGATTGGATGATATGGCTCCACAATAAACTCTGCCCAATCTACTCCTTCCGTTGCTATCCCGCGTGGATATTTTTTGTAAATATCTCGAAGATATCTATTGGATAAAATATTAAGGTTTCCTTCAACTCCATCTTTTCCTCCCATTTCCTGAAAAGTAAGAAGCATTTCAGAAGTATAAACTTCGGCGTTATTGGAAGTCTTCAGATCATCCTCCACATCTTCACCTTTCCAAAAATCACGACTCACACTTGATATATATACCACCTCTGATAAGGAAAAAAGTGGATCAGCGTTTGTTTGATTAATAAACTCAACAGGTAAATAAACAAGAAGCGGCTTCGTTGTTTCTGGTACCCCATAATCCATAGCAGACACCGCTGGATTAACAAACGTGTAAATATGTCTATTTTTTGCTAGATCCCTGAATAAGGTTGTTAAATCGTTTATTATTTTGCTTGGAAAGCGTGTGGGATCTTGTAAAAAACCTAATAAATCATCAAGTACCTGCTCTGTTGCAAATAGAAAATTTCTGTGCGGTTCAAGATCTCTTTTGACCGGAACTTGTAGTGTTCGATCCAGTTTGTCTTTGACAAAGCGCTCAAACTCACTTGACATTATCCGTATTATAGCAAACTCATAGTATATAATTAAGGTATGCCGGAGCAACAAGAATTTCCAGGAATCGGAGTCCAACTACGCAATACACCAGAGAAAGTATCTTCTTATATAAAAGCACTCCCAATCCCCAAGGAACCAGATGTCGGACCTTCTGCCGCCAAGAAACTGCGATCAGCCTCCACGATCCGCGTTCTTCCAATGGGGACACCTCTTATGCTTTCAAACGGAACACTGGTGCGATTAATAAGAGATGTCGCAATCAGTAAAGAAGAATTTGAGGCAATACACGGCAAAAAGAGAAAACAAGAAACTCGTCGGGTTGCCTCCCAGAACCTTGCTTTTTGGCCAATCGAACTACCGGCCGAAAGTTTTCCGGTGGAAAGACTTGAACCTATGCAGTTTAAAAAATTATATGCAGACCCAAAAGAATTCACTCGTTTAGAAAGACGAGAAGGAGTAATAACAGTTAACAAAACTCGTTGTTTTGTTTATCCAGTTACTCCGCACGAACAAGCTAACGGCAAAATCCGCGTACTTGGGAAAAAAAGATCAGTACTGCAGCGACCAAAGCCGCAACAATTACGTACGTAAGTCATACATCACTTCCTGCTCATTGCTTTCCAGACGCCGTACTGCGCCATGTTCACCACAAAACCCACGGCAAGTGCAAGCCATATTGCCGGCTTCAACCCGATACCAACAACCTTAGAGATAGGAGTTCGTGCAAGCACATAGATGGTCAGCGAATTCGCAAACCAGTAAATTAACATCCACACATTTGTTGAGTACTTTTTCTTCTTGCCCCATTCGCCAACCAAAGAAACAACGAGTCCCACGAGCAAAGATGAGACAATAACCGCTTGCACCGTGCTTGCTAGGGCATTGCCAAATACAACGTTCTTACCAAATAGCAAAAGTGCCAGATAAAATACAATGGCAGTCACAAGAGAAAACCAAAGTACTCTTTGAACAAAACTCACAACGATTTCACCTCCTTACCCCTAGTATGAATGATTGTTTTTCCCTTTGTCAAGCCGATTCGTAAGGTACAATAGGAGCATGAGAAACCTTTCTATTTTCTTGTTTCTTCTTCTTGCGATACTAACTATCATACTCTTTCGCAATTTTCTCTCTCCTGTTATTGTAAAAAAACCGCAACCAGAAACAGAGCTTTCCAACGAAACAAAAACTGATTACCATGTGGAGGTCTTTGTACAAGATCTGTATGTTCCCTGGAGTATGGCTTTTACCTCAAAAGATCGCATGCTTGTCACCGAACGCAATGGAAATATTCGCGTGATAGAAAACGGCGTCTTGAATCCAAGCCCGCTTGCCACCTTTCCTGAAGTCTCCGCAACTGTCGAGGAGGGACTTATGGGCCTTGCGATTGATCCCGACTATGAGAAAAACAAGTATCTCTATGTCTGTTTAGCTTACCCAAGAGGAGACAAGCTTGTTGATAAAGTTGTCCTTTTGAAAGACGAGGGTAAAAAAGCATCGGTACAGAAAACCATTATTGACAATATTCCTTCCGCCCAATTTCATGCGGGATGTCGTATAAAGTTTGGGCCTGACGCAAAGCTCTATATCACAACTGGAGATGCAACAGAAAGAGACCTTGCACAGGATAAATCCTCTTTGGCAGGAAAAATCCTTCGTATCGAAAAAGACGGCTCAATACCAAAAGACAATCCGTTTCCAAATTCCCCGATCTGGTCACTCGGACACCGAAACCCACAAGGGATCGCTTGGCAACCAGACACCAATCTACTTTTTGAGACAGAACATGGACCAACCGGCGGAGATGAAATAAATATTATTAAAAAGGGAAAAAACTATGGTTGGCCTATCGTCTCCCATGAAAGAACAAAACCGGAATTTGTTTCGCCGAAGCTTGTCTTTACGCCTGCCGTTGCGCCCGCCTCCGCGCTGTTTTATAAATCCGGAAAAATTCCTCAATTCAAAAACAACTTCTTTTTTGGGGGATTGCGTGGCGAAGGGGTGTTTCGCGTAGTAATTTCGGATACCAATCGTGAAAAAATTGTATCGAATGAAAAACTAAAAGATATCGCGGTCGGGAGAGTTCGTGATATTATCGAGGGGCCGGATGGTACAATTTACTTTGCAACATCCAACCGCGACGGCCGCGGCGACCCACGTCGAAACGACGATAAAATCTTAAGGATTTCCCCAACTCGTTAAGAAGCGATTCTTTGACTTCCTCCGACAAAACCGTCTGGAACCTTGTCAAGAATTCTTTTTTGGTAAGAAGTTGGCTTGAAGCTTGGATCAACTTTTTGGTACGTACGAAGAAATTCTGCCAGCATTCCATCTGCTTCGTCAGTAATTCGAGAGCTCATTATATTATCTATGCGAGGATCTGTTCTTTGTGACATCTCAAGTCTTAGTCCCTCCCTCGACATAAATCGATCGAAACTGCCTCTTAAGAATAATTCGTGTGATTCCCGCATTATTACGCCCCATTGTTTTGGCGTATCTTCGCGAACAAGCTGCTCAAAGCCGGCGGGAAGGATGAGTACCCACCCATAAACTGGAATATACGAAGCTATTGTTTCTTTAGGCTCGTAGCCTAAAACAAACTCTGCTTCACCTCTTTCTCTGAGATCCTCCGTGAGTCTCTCTCCTCTCACCAAGGATATCTCTCCCTTGGAGATTCTTTCCCGCAGTTTATTCATCTGTTCGTTGATTATTTTGCTTGGAAAGAGCTCTGGATCGGCAAATAGACCGCAATAATCTAGGAAGAAATCTCTCGTTCCCACTTGTGCATCAATATCGTATTCCCTTCGTCCAATCTTTTTTAATTCTCTAAGAAAAGGCGTTGATGGCTTAATCCGCTCCATACCTTACCATCATTATACACCTCTATAAATTTTTTGGTGGTAAAATGTTTCAATCGGTATGATTCATACAAAAAAAGATTTCGTCTTCACATCTGAGTCTGTCTGCGCCGGACATCCGGATAAAATCTGCGACCAAATATCCGATGCGATTGTCGATGAGGTACTTAAACAAGATCCGTATGGTAGAGTAGCTGTTGAAACGCTTGCGACCTTTGACCGGGTTATCATCGCAGGTGAAGTAAGTGCCCATGCAAAAGTTAATTATAAAAAAGTTGCGCACAAACAGATAAAGCGTCTCGGATACACCAACGCATCATTTAATTTTTCTTACCAATCACCGATAAATGTGTTTGTGCATACCCAATCCCCTGAGATATCAAAAGGAGTTGATAAAAAAGGTGCAGGCGACCAAGGTCTTATGTTCGGTTTTGCCTGCCGCGAAACCGAAGCCCTCATGCCGCTGCCCATCACCATAGCCCATCGCCTCGCCTACGAGATCGACCAAGCACGAGAAAAAAAGATTCTCCCCTATCTCTACCCGGACGGAAAAACGCAGGTAACTTTAGAATATAAAGGAGGCAAACCATACCGGATACAAAAAATAGTTTGTGCTGTTCCGCATAAAAAATCTGTTCACCGTGAAGATGTTCGTGATGCGATCCTCAAAAAGATCATCAAACCGAGCCTTGAGAAGTATGGACTCACGATAGATAAAAGACATTTTATCTTCAATGGAACCGGTGTCTGGCATAGTGGCGGGCCGGCAGCCGACTCCGGATTAACAGGGAGAAAAATTGTTGTTGATACGTACGGTGGATACGCTCGGGTTGGAGGAGGATGTTTCAGCGGCAAAGATCCAACGAAAGTTGACAGATCCGGCTCATATGCGGCCCGCTTTATCGCAAAAAATATCGTTGCAAAAAAACTTGCCGATAAAGCTGAAGTAAGCCTCTCCTACTATATTGGCGCAAAAAAACCGATCATGTTTGAGCTTGAGACTTTTGGCACCTCCAAGACAAAAGAAAAAACAATTCGGGATTTTGCAAAAAAAATTCTTGATACCTCGGTTGAGGGAATCTTAAAAGGACTAAATCTTCTTCAGCCCATCTACCTCCCAACTGCCGCATATGGTCATTTTGGAAGAGATTCCTTTCCCTGGGAAACCATAGTGTAGTTATTTGAGCGCTTCCCTAAAAAACGCCAGGTCCCGCATCAAAATCTCATCCATTGATCCTCCCCCGAAGTTATGATCCTCGCCTTCATAGGTATAGAATGTATGCCTGATATTGCTTTTGGAAAGCTTCTTGTCAAGTTCCACGCTCCACGAATAGGGTACCGACTCATCAGCTTTCCCATGATGAATAATTAACGGTGATTGAATGAATTTTAAATTCTCTGTTGAAGACAATAATTGAAAATCTTCTTTATTAAAGATTCTGTATAGCTCTTTTTCTATCTCATCGAGTTCATCAGGCCTATTTTTTCGGATGAAGTATAAAAAACTTTCTGGAAAGGTCGTTGTTGCCGGCGCCCAGAGCGTTGCGCCTTTGACCCGATCAGTTATCTCCAACACTCGAAGACTAATCTCACCGCCCATAGAATGTCCCCATAGCAGAACTTTTTGGGGATCGGCTTGAGGGATGCTGGGAATTGCTGCAATTAAATTCAGAACATCAACGGTATAGTTGATACGGTTCAATACCCGCGATCGTTCGCCCTCCGACTTCCCATGCGCCCGATAATCTGGTTTTAAGACAAGGTATCCGCCGGCTGCATAGAAATCAGCGTTTCGTCTGTAGGATTCTCTCGTTGAATATAGGGATGGATTTATGTATCCGTGATTTATAATAACAACCGGAAACCCGTTCTGTGGTCTTGTACTATTTGGGATATTCATTAATGCGTAAATCTTCAGGCTGTCAGAGGGATAAGAAACAATAGAGGAGGTATGCGTTTCCGAATCTCCAAGTGTTTCCTCGACAGTAATTTTTCCAGTTTTAAACTCGCGTCTTTGAAGGGCCAAAATAGA
The DNA here is from genome assembly GCA_016181725.1 of Candidatus Roizmanbacteria bacterium. Taxonomy (GTDB): domain Bacteria; phylum Patescibacteriota; class Microgenomatia; order UBA1406; family GWC2-37-13; genus JACOYT01. Next base: position 22,102 of record JACOYT010000018.1, read on the forward strand.
GTAGGGATTCATCTTGACCTCCTTTGAGGTATTTGTATCTTGCAAGAGATAGACAATGCCTAAAAGAACGATAACTGCAATCCCAAGAAGAAGTACTTTCTTTACCATTATTACGGTTATGTTATCATATGAAGCAATGATTAAAGAAAAACTCCTTACCATACTAAAAGTTGCCCTCGCAAAAACTGGAATAAAAGAAGAGGCTGAGCTTCAGCAACCAATACACATAGACCATGGCGACTACTCAACGGCAATAGCGCTCAAATACGCCAAAAAACTAAAAAAAGATCCGCTGTCTCTTGCCAAAGACATTGCCAAAAACATAAGAAAAACTGATTTTTTGGAAAAAGTCGATGTGGTTAAACCAGGCTTCATTAATTTTTTCATAGCGCCATCTGCACTCCTTGAGAAGATTAAAAACCCTCCCAAATCAGAACAAAAAAATTACAAAATCCTTCTTGAGTTTGGACAACCCAACACGCACAAGGATCCGCATATCGGCCATCTGTTTTCCTATATTTTTGGAGAGTCGCTATCGAGACTGCTTAAAGCGGAAGGAAACAATGTGTTTAAAGCAAATTATCAAGGAGATGTTGGGCTGCATGTTGCAAAATGTCTTTATGTCGCAAGAGGCAAGATGCAAGAGACAAGAAACAAATCTCTTCGTGAGAAGGTGAAGTTTTTGCAAACGTGCTATCAGGAGGGATCAGAGTTGTATGAGAAAGATAAAAAAATAGAGAAAGAGATTGACGCGTTAAACCTGCAAATTTATCAAAACGACCCTGCAATCTATGACGTGTGGGAACAAACCCGCAAATGGAGTCTGGAATTTTATAAGCAGTTTGAAAAAAAGATTGGAATTCACTACGACAAATATTACTTTGAGAGCGAAACGGCAAAGATAGGAAAATCGCTAGTCGAAAAAAACACCAGTAAAGTATTTGAGAAAAGCGATGACGCAGTTATATATAAAGGAGAAAAACACGGCTTACATACTCGTGTTTTTATAACCAAACTGGGAAATCCTACCTATGAGGCTAAAGACCTCGGGCTCGTTGCGTTGAAAAAAAAAGACTTCCCTTTTGATCTCTCGATCGTTACAACCGCAAGCGAGCAAAATGCTTATTTCAAAGTAGTTATTGCTGCAAGTGAAGATATATTTCCCCAGTTGAAGAAAAAGCTTATACATCTTGGGTATGGGATGATAAATTTAATAACCGGTAAAATGTCTTCTCGAAAAGGAGATATTGTTGATGCGTTTGAACTGGTTGATGAGGTAACCGAAACAATTCAATCTACCTATAAAATCAGCCAAGACCTTGCCGAAAAGATTGCACTCTCCTCAATAAAGTATTCATTTCTTCGCTCAGATGCGTATAAAGACATCGTGTTTGATATGAAAAAGAGCATTGCGAAAGAGGGTGACTCCGGGCCCTACCTCCTTTATACCTATGTTCGAACTAAAAGCATCCTTGAAAAAGAAAAACCAAAAAATGCGAGCATACCAAAAAACCTTAATGAAGAAGAACGAGAACTTTTGAAAAAACTGTCTCGCTTTAGTGAAGCCGTACAAAAAGCCGCCCAGCTCTATGCTCCGCATCTCATCGCCCATTACCTTTTTGATCTTTCACAGACTTTTAATCTGTTCTATCAAAAGCATCCGGTCCTTAGGGCCGATGAAGAAACAAAACAGTTTAGACTTACGCTTACAAAGGTGGTTGGCGAAACGGTAAAAAAAGGGCTGCATTTACTGGGGATAGAAACAGTCGAAAAGATGTAAATTAATAATTGCTTGGCAATTATGTCGTTATTTATCTGCTTTAAGTGTGGTTATGGTGCGGCTTCGTGGCTTGGGCGTTGTCCCGACTGTGGAGAATGGAATAGTTTAAAGGAAAAACAGGAAGATGAAAGGAAACGCACAAATCGCAAATCGCTAAAACTTACCCCATTGGCAAAGATTCAAAGTGAAAACAAGCAGCGAAAAAAAACAGGAATTTTTGAGTTTGATCGAGTACTTGACGGCGGGATCGTACCTGGAGGAGTTATTCTTCTTACCGGTGAGCCAGGTATCGGCAAGACCACACTCCTTCTTCAGGCTCTTAAGAATTTAAAAACGGTATATCTTTCGGGGGAAGAGTCTGCCCAACAGGTAACAGAACGCGCAAAGCGTCTGAGACTCAATCTTAAAAATTTGGTGTTTTCTGATACGCTTCATGTAGATGAAATAATAGAAGGTATTGAAACTCAGAAAGACTCTTTTGACGCCCTCGTTATAGATTCTGTCCAAACGCTCCGAACCAGAGGTGGAAAATCTAAGATAGGCGGCATTAACGAATTGAGAGAGTCGGTCAATCAATTAATCCGCTTTGCAAAAAAAGCAGATATCGCACTCATCATGATTGGGCATGTAACCAAAGGGGGTCAGATTGCCGGACCGAAAACGCTTGAACATTTCGTAGATTGTGTCCTTATGTTTGAAGGAGATAAAGTTTCTCATCACCGAATTCTTCGTGCCAGTAAAAATCGATTCGGCTCGGTTGATGAGATAGGAATATTTGAGATGAGACATGATGGCTTATCTGAAGTTAACAATCCCCTTGCGTTCTTGGAACCTGATGATCAGGGAGCTTCCGCTGGAAAAACAATCGTTGGCACAGCTGAGGGGAAACGATCTCTTTTCTTTGAGATCCAGACCCTTGCCGTCTCAACAACCTTAGCCTACCCAAGACGCGTCGTAAAAGGAGTTGATTACAATAAAGTGCTTTTGCTTCTTGCGGTAATCAGAAAACAACTTGGCATACCTATCGATAGGTTTGATATCTATGTTAATGTCGCAGGAGGTGTTTCCGTCAAATCTACGGCAGCCGATCTTGGTATTGCAGCGTCGCTTCTTTCTTCAATAAAGAACATCCCTATTCCCAAAAAAACTGTATTTATCGGAGAAGTTGGACTGCTTGGAGAAATACGAAGTGTCCCTTATGAAGAAAAAATCGTCCGTGAAGCTCGGCGATTGCGTTTCCAAAAAATTCTTACACCGCCTGTCGTAAAACACGTCAAGGATTTAGGAAGAATTCTCTCCGTATAACAGTTTTTTTTCCGTTTGCCCCGGTTACTTCTATAGCAAGTTCATTTCTTCCTGGATTAAGTGGAAAATCGTAGGTAAACACCCCTTCTTTGTTTTGGTATATGCGCTCATTGAAGATCATCACGCTCGCTTCTTTTTCAGTCTTTCCAATAACTTTTATCCTATCTTGCTTTTTGAACGTATAGGTCTTTGGGGATAGGATCTCAACTTTTGGTGGCGAAAAATAAAGTTTCAATTGATATCCAAAATATAAAGCAAGCGCAGCAAAAAGAAGCACCAATCCCCCAATCGCATACTTTCGCGATTCGGGGATGAGATGTTTGCTTGAGATCTTTTTTTTAAATGTAACTTCTTCTTTGTGCGCGTAGTCACGTCTAAAAAATGCCAGCACCCTCTCATGATCGATACCCAAAACATCTGCGTAATTTTTGATAACTCCGGCTATGTATGTTTTTGAAGAAAAAATCTGCCAATCGTTATCTTCGATTGCTTGAAGAAATTTTTCCCTTACCCGAATTTTTTTTTCTATATCTGTCAGGCTGACTCCCTGTTTTTCGCGCTCCTTGCGCAGGATCTCACCAACCGTAAACATAAAGCCTCAATGGATATATGGCTATATTGTTGTATTGTTATATTGTCTCATTTACTCAATAACCATATAGCCATATAACAATATAACCATTGTTTATGCTTTTGCCCTCTCTACGTACTCTCCAGTCTTTGGATTAATAACAATAAGATCCCCTTTTTTTATAAAAAGAGGGACCATTACCGCCGTCCCCGTCTCTATGATTGCCTGTTTTTTTGCTCCCGAAACCGTATCCCCTTTTACCGCATCTTCGGTATCAACCACACGAAGTCGCACGCTTAGAGGAGGTTTCATATTCAATGGTTGATCGTTGCAGACTAAGACATAGTATCTTTCACCCTCCTTTAAGAATCTTGAGAGTCTCCCCACCAAAGAAGTAGGAAACGCAACTTGATCGAAACTTTTCTCATCCATAAAATAGAGGTCTTTGGAATCACTATAAAGATACTGCATCTCTTTTGCCTCAACAAAAGCTTTCTCAAGCATCACTGCTGTTTTGAAGGTAATATCGGCATTCTTTCCGGAAACCGCATTCTTGAGTTTGGTCCGTATCATTGCCATTCCGCGACCTTGGAAAGAAAACTCTGTCTTCTGTACCTGCCATATCTCATTTTGGTATGCGATGTAATCGCCTTTTTTCAAGTTCCCCGCGTTCACTTTCATAGTTCTTTCTGAAGATCTTCAAGTAGTCGCTTTGCTTTTTGCGATATTCTCTCAGGAACCTGTATCTTAAAAACCACATACTGATCCCCTTTCCGTAAGCTTCCGGGATATGGAATTCCTTGATTTTGAAGCCTGACTATTGTTCCCGATCTTGTGCCTCGGCGTACCTTTAGTCTAACATTTCCTTCCAAAGTTGGCACCTCAATTACCCCTCCCAATGTCGCCTCCGGATAGGAAATTTCTTTCTCATAATATATATCTTGACCGTCTCTTCTAAAATAGGGGTGTGGTTTTACCTCAACATGAAGATCAAAATCTTTAAAACGGATTCGCGACCCGCTGTCAACGCCGGCAGGGATCTTTACCTTCTTTGTTTTCCCATCAATTTTTATCTCTTTCTCAATTCCATGGATTGCCTCTTCAAAATCCAAAACGATGTGATAGGCGTATCTCTGTTGTCCTCTGTCGCGAGAAAATGGTGATTGGAATCCAAAAAATTGTTCAAAAATCTCAAATGGATCCGAAAATCCGCCAAAATCAAATCCTTCAAACGGAGACTCTCCACCGCCCCATGTGGAATACGTATAGGTAAAGGGCCCTTCGCGGTAAGTATGGGTTTTTCCACCAGCGCCAGGCATTCCTCCTCTCTCAAAAGCAGTTGGGCCATACTGATTGTACATTTCCCTTTTTTTAGAATCGGATAGAACTTCGTAGGCTTTATTTATCTCTTTAAATCGGGCTTCAGCCTCGGCAGATTTGTTTCGGTCGGGATGCCACTTTAAGGCTTGCTTTCGGTATGCAGCTTTAATTTCCGAATCGCTTGCATTCTTTGATATGCCAAGTGTCTCATAGAAGTCGCGCATAATAAAAACTCAAAAGTCAAAGCTCAAAAGTACAGGTAAAAAGTAAAAAGTTTTAAATTTATGATACTACTTCCCCCTCTTCCACGTCCTTATCTTCCTTTTTCTTCTCATCCTTTTTTTCATCAGATTTATTTTGCGGTGGCGGTTGCTGTGCCTGTGGTTGTTCGTACATCCCGGCACCCACTTTTTGCACTACTTCAGAGAGTGCTTTTGTCTTTTCCTCAAGTTCTTCAAAGGTTGCTTTCTCTAAACTCTCTTTTAAATCTTTCACTTTTTTCTCAATCTCTTCCTTCTTTTCCTTGGACACTTTTTCCTTCATGTCTTTCAGGGTTTTTTCAGCAAGATAGATCATGTTGTCGGCTTTATTTCTTGCTTCAATACGGTCTTTTTCTTTTCGATCTTCATCGGCATGTTTTTCTGCTTCCTCCTTCATTTTTTCTATCTCCTCTTTGGTCAAGCCTGTTGATCCCGTGATTTTTATACTTTGAGATTTGCCAGTTGCCTTGTCTTTTGCCGATACGGTAAGAATTCCGTTTGCATCAATGTCAAATGCAACTTCAATCTGCGGCACTCCTCGGGGGGCTGGAGGAATCCCCTCAAGAATGAATCGCCCCAAGGACTTGTTGTCTTTTGCAAGCGGCCGTTCTCCCTGTAACACATGGATCTCTACCTGTGTCTGATTATCACCTGCTGTCGAGAAAATTTCGGACTTTGAAGTTGGGATCGTCGTGTTTCTTTCGATAAGGGGAGTACTGACACTGCCCAATGTCTCAACACCAAGGGTAAGTGGAGTCACATCAAGAAGAACCACATCTTTCGTCTCCCCGGTTAAGACTCCTGCCTGAATTGCAGCCCCTACCGCAACAACCTCATCCGGATTAACTGATCGATTTGGGTCTTTTCCGAAGAATTCTTTAACGCGTTCAAGTATCTTTGGCATTCGAGTCATCCCCCCAACTAAAATAACCTCATCTACCTTAGCCTGATCTATCTTCGCGTCTTTTAGACAGGATTTAACCGGTTCGAATGTCTTATCAATAAGGCTTCCAATCAACGACTCAAGCTTTGCACGCGTCAGCTTCATGACCAAATGGAGCGGTTGATTATCTTTCACCGTCACAAAGGGAAGATTTATCTCTGTCTCAAGTGAGGTTGAAAGTTCGATCTTTGCCTTCTCGGAGGAGTCCTTGAGCCGTTGGAGCGCTTGAGGATCCCCGCGTAAATCTATCCCATGTTCTTTTTTAAACTCATCGGCGATGGAGTCAACTATTACCTTATCAAAATCGTCACCCCCAAGATGGGTATCACCATTTGTCGCTTTAACCTGAAAAACTCCTTCACCAAGCTCAAGAATGGTGATATCAAATGTTCCGCCACCAAGATCGTACACCGCGATCGTGTGGGTATGTGTTTTATCTAAACCGTATGCAAGTGCGGCTGCGGTTGGCTCGTTGATGATTCGCAAAACCTCAAGTCCTGCGATTTCGCCTGCTTGTTTGGTTGCCTGTCTTTGTGCGTCATCAAAATAGGCAGGAACCGTAATAACCGCTTTCTCAATTTTTTCACCCAGATATGCTTCTGCGTCTTCCTTAAGTTTTTTTAAAATCATTGCAGAAATCTCCTGTGGAGTAAACGTTTTTCCCTCAACCTCAATAACAACCATTCCGTCACGTCCCTCTTTTACGCTATAGGGAAGCCATTTCAGTTCGCGCTGGACTTGCGAATCCGAATAACGCCTCCCCATGAGTCTCTTTACCGAGAAGACCGTATTTTTTGGGTTTATAACCATCTGTCGTTTCGCAACATCTCCGACAATCCGCTTCACCGGATCAACCACCGATGGTGTTACGTTTCGGCCTTCTTGAGAGTGGATTACTTTTGGCTTTCCGCCCTCAATGACCGCCATGCATGAGTTTGTTGTTCCAAGATCAATGCCGATTACCTTTGCCATACTATTCCTCCTGTACCTAATTTAGGATCCGCTAACACATGAGTCGGCAGATTCCGAAGCAAGTTCGGAATGACAAAAAGATGATTAATGTCTTTTTGTCACCTTCACCTGCGCTGGTCTTATTACCTTATTATTTAATTTATACCCTTTTCTCAAAACTTCTGCTACTATATTATCGCTGTCGCCTGAAACCAATTCAACTGCCTCAGATGTCGTTGGATCAAACTCCTTTCCCAAAACATCGAGTTCCTCAATGCCTTCTTTCGTAAGAATATGTACAAACTCGTTTTTGATCACCTTAAGTCCTTCGTCTTTCACAAATACCTCTGCTTTCTCAAGATTGTCCAAAAGCGATAAAAGCCGTACAACCAAATCTTTCGTTGCATTTTTAATAAGCTCTTCTTTCTCCTCCCTAACACGCTTTTCAAAATTGTGATAGTCTGCCAGTGCCCGTAAATACTTCTGTTTATATACCTCTTCTTTCGTCACTTTTACCTGTTTCTTTCCGTCTTTCGTATCCATACGTACTTTACAGCTTTTGTTCTTTTACTATCTGCCCAATAAGATCTGAGAAGTATCTTACCTGTGGACCGACTACTTCATAATACATGCGTTTCGGACCAACCACGCCGATGATACCCTTAACCTTGGCCCCTTCGAACTCACCAAAAATACTGCCAATTGGTTCAAACATCGGATCGCTGAAATCATCTTCTCCAAGCATATAGCACATCTCTTCTTTCAACTCGTCCATTCGATCGATAATCTTTGTCCAGTAATTTTGCTCCTCCAACCGTCCAAATAAAGATTTTGACAACTTCCAGTCGAGAAATTCTTGCAGATCAAGCAGATTCCCAACACCTGAATAATAGAGATCTCCAATATTGGTTGCCACCAATGAAAGAAGATTTGTCTTTTGCGCAAGAATTCTTACCGCATGGGAAAGAAGACGTTGAAGATCCTCTCGTTCATCCCAAATACCATGCTTATAAGAGACCTCATCTGTGGTTGAAACCGCTTTTTCCTTCATAAGATGTTTTATGTAGAAACGAAAGCCCTTTGCGGAGGGGAGCCTTCCGGATGAGAAGTATGTCTTTTTAAGATATCCTTTCTTGGCAAGCTCAACCATCTCGTTTCGAATGGTTGCTGGGGAAACACCAAGCTTATATTTTTTCTCCAATATTTCAGAACCAACCGGTTCACCGCTTTCAGTGTATTCCCTAATAAGCGCCCCGAGAATCTCTGTTTGTCTATTTGTTAGATCGTCCATAGATTAATAGGAAAAAGGTTAGCAATACTATACCAACTCTGCTAAAGAAAGTCAAGGGGTACCTCCCTATTATCCAGCCCATAATTAAAACAACGGGATTTGACAAACTCGGCCCCGAGCGCAAAAACCTCAATGTCTTAAAAGGGCTTATAAAATAACTCACTCTCTCTGTCCCCACCACAGGCCACCGTACAACCGCGGCGGTTGTATATTCGAAAGAAATAGGCTGTTAGGTCGCCCCGAAGCGATCATTTTGTAGATTATAGTACGTTGACTAAATAAATTTGCTTGTGTAATCTCCACACACTATGCGACAGATACAAAAATTTGTAAAAGGATGCGTCTTCCATATCTGTAATAAAAGTATTGCCAATTTCGGAATTTTTAAAGACCCCATAAATGCTGAGAGATTTGTTGCAACCTTAGACCACTACAATACTTCACATAAAAAAGTCAGTTTATCACAACGCTTAAGAAGAAAAAAAGGGAAAGTTAAACAAATCAATCTTTTAGAGCCGGAAGAAGATGGGCTTATCAAATTTATTACTTTCACTATTATGCCGGACCACTATCATTTGGTAATTAAAATTCTCGTTGACCACTGTTTATCAAAATATATCAATGATGTAGAGAACAGTTTTACTCGCTATTTTAACGTCAAATTTGAAAGAAAGGGCCCCTTATGGCAGTCAAGATTTAGATCGATATTAATTAAAACCGATGAACAGCTTCTCCATGTAACAAGATATATTCATCTTAATCCAGTAACCGACTATCTCGTAGACAAACCTGAAGATTGGGAGTTTTCATCGTATCGACACTACATCAATGAGGAGAAATTTTTAAAAAATATTTTTACGGAAATTTCTATTAAAGCTCCTAAAACATATAAAAAGTTCGTTGAAGATAGGATAGATTATCAAAGAAAGCTCAAGAAAATAAAGACTTTTCTGCTAGAATAGACTGTCACATAGGTCGCCGTACAACCGCGGCGGTTGTATATTTGCTCTCATGCTTCATAATAAGTTGTGAATATTCCCAATTGGCTCTTTAAATGTGGTCGCATGCGGTTTTGGGTATAATTGTAACATGTTTAAGCTACCAGTCTTTGTTGAAAACTTCATGGACGACTTCAGAAAAAAGAAGTATCAAATCTATCTGGTCGGTGGAGCGGTACGAGATCTGGTTTCTTTCAAAAAAGATATTGACTGGAATTTTGCGGATTTTGCAACCGATGCAACGCCTGATGAGATCCAAAAACTTTTTCCAGATTCCTTCTACGACAATGCATTTGGAACGGTTGGAGTAAAGATCAAAAATGCAGATAAGGAGTATGTTTTTGAGGTGACCACATTTCGCAAAGAGGGAAAATATGTCGATCTTCGACACCCGGAAAAAATTGAGTGGGCGAAAACAATCACGGAGGATCTTGCGCGTCGTGACTTTACCATAAACGCGATGGCCCTTCGACAAGCTCAGGGTAAACATGCTGGTTATGAGCTTATCGATCCTTATAGCGGTCGAGGGCATCTTGAGAAAAAACTTGTTGTTGCCGTGGGAGATCCTGATCTAAGATTCTCGGAGGATGCCTTGCGGCTTATTCGAGCGGTTCGTTTTGCAGCCGAACTTGGATTTTTTCTCGACGAAAAAACCAGAGAGTCTATGAGGAAGAACGCTCATCTTATAACGAAAATCGCATGGGAGCGAATTCGCGATGAGTTTTTGAAGATACTTGCGTCTGATCATCCTTCAGAGGGCGTGCTTTTTCTACGAAGCACCGGAATTCTTGAACAAATCTTACCTGAGATCGATCTCTGTTTTGAGATCCCACAAAAAAGTCCAAAGCGCCACCACATCTATGATGTGGGAACTCACCTTGTCATGTCTTTGAAACATTGTCCTTCAAAAGATCCAATCACTCGCTTTGCAACACTTCTTCACGACATAGGTAAAGCAAAGACCTTCAAAAAAGACCCGGAAACCGGGCTTATCACTTTTTACAACCACGAGGTAGTGGGGGCAAAACTAGCAAGCAAAATCGCTGATCGTTTTCGCCTCTCTAAAAAGGAAAGGCATAAGTTGATTACACTGGTTCGCCAACATCAATTTACGGTTGCCGAGATGCAGACAGATAAGGCGATACGAAGATTCATACGAAATGTCGGAAAAGAGTATTTGGGGGATATTCTTGACCTTCGAACCGGAGATCGCGTTGGGTCTGGCGCAACACGAACCTCCTGGCGCCTTGAGCTTTTCAAGAAGCGCTTGCAAGAGGTCCAAAAAGAACCACTCAAGGTAACAGATCTTAAAATCAGTGGAAATGATGTGATGAGAGAGTTGAATCTCAAACCCGGACCAAAAGTCGGTGAAATTTTAAATAAACTTTTCGAGGAAGTAGTTGAGGGCAAACTAAAAAACGAAAAAGAAGTATTGCTGTCCAAACTCAAAGATTCTCAATGATCCCTCTCCCCTTCTCCACCCCGATCGTTGTCTTCTCTCCGTGTCCCGGATAGACAACGGTCTCTTCTGGCAGTTGGTACAATCGTTTAATCGAATGAGTCAAGTCTTTTTTGCTGCTGTAGGAAAAATCGTAACGACCTATGGCGTTTTTAAACAGTGTATCGCCGGTAAATAACGCCTTTTCACTTTTGAAATAGAAGCATCGCGCGCCGGGAGTATGGCCCGGCGTCCTTATAATCCTAAATCTTAAATCATCAATCTTAAATCCTCCTTCTCGCAAATCTTTTGTCTCTTTTGGAGGAACCACATGAGGTTCGTGACCTAAAAAATATCGTGCGGTCTCCCCTGCTCTTTTTAAGAGAAACAGGTCCTCTTTTGCAATGTAAAACGGAATGTTTAAAGCTGCCTGAATTTCCCCAGCTGCCATCACGTGGTCAAAGTGACCGTGTGAAGCAAACAGTGCCAGCACATTGAGTCTCTTTCTTTGAATCTCCTCCAAAAGAAAATCCGCCGAGTCCCCCGGATCGAAAATCAGACAATAATTTTCGTGGATAACAAAATAGCAATTCGCCTGCAACTGACCAACTTCGTAACGCAAAATCTTTAATTGATTCATTCTTTTTTTCCTTCCATCCACACTAAAATCGGAGTGGCAATAAATGGGGAGGAGTAGGTTCCGGTTATAGTTCCCACAAGCAAAGCGATTATGAAAAAGCGGATGGTTGAGCCGCCAAGAAGAGTAAGAGCAAGAAGTACAAACACAATCGTCATCGAGTTGTTCAACGATCGCACCATTGTTTCAGTCAGCGCTTTATTTGCAATATGCTCCACGTTTCGCCTCCCCTCCTCTTTCATATGTTCTCTGATCTTATCAAAGATAACGATTGTATCATGCACGGAAAAAGACATGGTGGTCAAGACCGCAGTAACAAAAAGCGTATCAACTTGGGCTCCAAAGAAATGCGATAAAAGCGCATACATCCCAACAAGAACCATAAGATCATGAACCAAGGCAAGAATCGCTGAGACGGCAAAGTTAAATCCACGAAAGGCAAAACTCATGTAGATCAAGATTGCGGAAACCCCAAGAAGAGTCGCAATGATTGTTTTTCTTACCGTTTCTTTCCCGATAATCGGCCCAACCGTTTCAAAGCGAAGAACCTCAACTTTTGTATCTAAGTCTTTCTCAAGAGCTTCCCGCAATTTTTTTTCTTTTTTTTCATCGGTTGGAGCTGCACGAATAAAAATTCCACCTGGAGAAATTCTAAGCGTGATTGCACTAACACCCTTTTTAATGAGAATATTTCTCACCATGCCGGAGGAGACGGCTTTTCCCGTCTTATATTCGATATTTGTCCCCCCCACAAAATCAATGGAATAAATAAATCCCCAACGGAAAATCGAAAACAAACCGACAAGGATAACGATTGCTGATATTGTAAAGTACAACCATTTATACTTGAGAAAGTTAACCATAATACAATTTAGAATTTATAATTCAGAATTAAGAATGAATGGAGAATTTAGAATGAAATTAATTCTAGATTCTTAATTTAATTCATAACTCTTAATTCTGAATTACTATTTGTAAAAAAAATTAATCAGCCTTCTCGTAATTACTACTCCCGTAAAAAGACTTGTTGCAACCCCAATCATCAAAGTCAATGCGAAGCCCCGAACCAGGCCAAATTGCGGTAAAAAGTCCCAGTTTAAGGGATTGAAGAGGATAAAGGCAACGATAAGGGTTGTTAAATTCGCATCTTTAATCGCATCAATAGCACGACCGAATCCCAATCGAATTGCAACATCTTGATCCTTCCCTTCCCTAAGCTCTTCCTTGATTCGCTCAAAGATAAGGATGTTTGAATCAACTGCCATTCCGATTGAAAGCAAAAATCCTGCGATTCCCGATAGAGTAAGCACTACAGGGATTGCTCGGAAAACAGCAAGACTGATTAATCCGTATATTATAAGTGCACCTGACGCGATAAGTCCGAACCTCCCATAGTACACTACCATAAACAGCGCAACAGCCAAAAGCCCAACCATCCCAGCATACACGCTTTTCTCAACTTCTTGAGCGCCGAGTGTTGGGCCAATACTTCTTTGTTCAACTAAGGTGATCGGCAATGGAAGTGCCCCGGCGTTTATGTCTTGTGCAAGCTGTTTTGCTTCATCTACCGTGAAGTTCCCGGTTATGACTGCGTCGCCTCCTTTAATCTCTTGTTGAACAACCGGGGCGGAGATAAGAAATTGATCAAGAAAAATCCCGATTCTTTTCCCAACGTTTCGCTTCGTCATAGTAGAAAAAAGCTTTGCGCCTTCCTGTGAAAATCGAAGCGCAACCTGCGGCTTCCCAGTTTGTGGATCAAAGGTTACGGTGGCTTTTTTTACGTCTCTGCCAGTTAATCCTCCGTAACTTGCGAAGCTGGCAAGAAGAGGTGATTGAGTTGCCAGTTTCGCCTCGGCAGTCGCCTCCTCTCTGAAGCTAAGCTGTGCGGTTTTTCCAATCCGATCTACCGCCTCCGAAACATTGGATACACCTGGCAGATCAACCACGATCCGGTGCTTGTCTCCCGACTTCAATGTCTGAACAAAGGGTTCTGAAACTCCAAAGAAATTTACCCGCTTTTCTATGATATCTCTTGCGGAGTTTATGGAATCGGTAAGATCCTCTGCCTTCGTACGAGAAGTGTCTGCCTGAAAAACAAGGTGCGTCCCCCCTTTAAGATCCAGGCCAAGACGAGTTTTGAAATCTTTCTTGAATTGAAAACCGAAAAGCTTCACGCTCACAACTGGGGGATTTAAAGTCGTATCGCCGATATGAAGATTTTCTGGCAGATCAATCCAAATAAGAAGAAACAAGACAAGACATATAAAAAATACCTTCACGAATTTCATTTCAAAAGCTCATCTTCTGATCCAATCAGCATGATTTTGGGCTGTTTTAAGAACCTCCAGACAAAAGGGTCGTTGTTTTTTTTGCGAAATAGAAACTCATCCTCTGCCATCACGGTATAGTTAATTTCATATCCAAAGTCTTTTTCTGTCTCAGAGATTATACTTGCGATCTCTGGAACAACAACAACTCCGACCACAATAAGATACACCTCGTCATCTTTTATAGGAATTCGCTTTGCATATTTCGTCGATAGCGCAGCAAATTTTATCTTGCCAAGCTTCGATAAGTTTTTATATACAAGATTAGGTAGTTTGTCGAACTTTGTAAATATCCGTAAAAACTCGTCATAGAATGTGTAGTTTTTATTGATCGTGTAAAAAACTTTATTGAGTCGTCTCTCTTTATGAAGAACTTTTTCTTCCTCCAAGATATCAAGCTCCCGTTTTACTGCATTTACCTCCTCATCAGTATCGCGAACAACTTTTCGAAGATAGTAGTTTTCATTTGGATGGTGGAAAAAAAGCTGAAGAATTTTTATCCGTGTTTTTGATGGAATAATACGACCGAGCATAATTAAGATTTACGATTTAAGAAGTACGATTTAAGAATTCTTAAATCCTTAATCATGAATCTTAAATCGACCATTGTTCTAATAAGTGACCTTGTTGCCGGTTGGCACGATCTCAATGAATATTGGTCCCCTTACCAAAGATACTTCGTTTCCAGAAGGATCAAAAAATTTCATCCGAGATTCTTCGTTCTTTTTCTTCCAGCTCACTTTTATTGCCTTCCCGTCTTGAAAGAGAATTCCTTCCCCCTGTCCAACAATATCATACAAAAGGTGGCCTCCGTAATAGCCGTCATTTGCTGGCGATTCGTCAGCAGAAACCACAACAATGTTTTTTGCTCGAAGCGCCTTACCGGTATTTTTGTCAAGGTGAGAGACGCCACCGTTTCCTCGTACATAAGAATTTGTCTGTTTGTCATATTTCCACACAACCGAATAGTCCTTGGCGAATTGCTCCCAAAAGGAGAAGCTGATCTTGCTCGTTGTTCCCCTTCCCTCTGGTTTAGCATCGTCTTTAAATTTCCAGGGGGTAAAACCTCCAGTCCAGGATCTTTTCTTCTCATCAACATTGCTCAGCTTTCTTTCCTTCTTTGCATAGCTCCAGAGCTTTGCGGTTGAAGCATACATCGTATGTTCTGTTACTCTGTTTGGAAGTCTCTCATAATCTCGATAGTAAACCGGGAAAGGCACTGCAAACTGATTAAGATCATTGTATGCATCCCATCCCAGATCGCGTATCTCACCTAAAGCATCAGCTGGACCGGGAGTGTTTGCCCCCCCTACATGCGCATGGAGCGGATTCCTTCCGTATTCCTGAAGAAGTTTGACAAAATATATTCGTGCGGATCTAACAGGTCCTATAATCTTTGCATCTTCACAAAAGTATATTGCTAAAAATCGTGTGATCCCCCCTTCTGCTACAGCCTCATAGATGATATCTGCAGAAGGAAGGCCTGATTGGGGTCTTGCATCCAAATGATTTTCGATCATAACCCCAAGTGGTCTTCTCTTATCCCACCGTTTTTTTTGAGCCTTTGAGTAACGCTGACCGTTCATGGGACAAACTTCCGTTTTTGATCCTCCATCGAGTACTTCTTCGGTCTCTTCTGTTACCTTACCCTTGATACGAGAAAGGTAATCCTTATTTTGTGTGGAAGTAGAAAAGTACCAGTATGCACCGGCTGCCGAGAGAACAAAAAGAACGACCGCCAAAATAATAGTTACTTTTTTTGATATCATAAGTACTTCTTCATGGTCTAACTATTTGCTTGCTGCAATAGCCCGCGTCTCTTCTTCTGATAACTGATACTCTTCTCCTTTTCCGTTTTTAGCTCTTTTCGTGTAGATATGTACGCCGTCATGCGCATATATGAAGTTTATCACAATTCCATTATCTTCTTTATCAAGCAATGCCAAAACAAAGCTTTGCTCGTTACCTCCAGACCGACCAAACGCGCTATATCGAACAAGTCCAAGCTTCTGAAAATAATATTTTGAGTTTTCGATCACCTGATTTAGTTCTTTTTTAATTTTTTCCGATTCGGCTTGAAGTTTCTTATCATGCTCGACCAGAAGATCCATAATCTCATTAATCTTTTGTTTTCCCGTGTGCGAAACGAGGCTTAAATAATGGCGCCTTGTGTTATAGAGTAAAAGTGATAAAACTGCAAGCCATACAAAAAAGATAGCCAAAACGCCCACTATATACATCAAACTACATTGTAAACACTTTACAAAAACCTGTCAATATGTTAAAAGTATCATCATGCCAAAAAAAACCCGCAAACAAAAGATTGTATCGGGCGAAAGAAGAAAACTACTACTGCTCTCTCAAATGGAGACGGTAGAAATTCCTCGTCCATCAAGACAAGAAGTTCCGTCCAAACATCCTCCCGAAGAAGATCTTAAGCTTAAAAATTACTTTCTCTTGGATCTTAAGAAAAGTGTCGTATTTATCCTGATCGTGGTTGCGCTTGAAATTGCCGTATATTATGGTACGATTAATAATTATTTTGGTAGGTGAAAGGGGGTGATGGTGTTATATGCCTTCAATGTATTGTGTCAAGTGTCGGGCAAAACGTGATGTCACCGACGCACAGAAAGTAACCATGAAAAACGGCAAGCCTGCAATGAAAGGAAAATGTCCGGTTTGCGGAACCTCGGTATTTAGAATCGGCGCAGCGTAATACTTCTTACCGCAGGCGAAACTGTTTTATGACCTTGTATACGGGTCTCTTCTCCTCAATGACGCTGTCAAACAGCGTTAATTCTTTTACGCTGAAATCGATATCAATATCAAGATTCCTCGCCTTTTTTTTGATCAAAAGATACTGCTGCTTGGAGGGAATTTTATATCGAGCAAACGTCAGGTGCGGGACGAATCGCCGCCCGTCTCCCTTCCCAATCTTGTCTCGGATTTTTCTAACCAATACTTCAAGCTGCTTGCTTCTTTGAAATGAAAGGTGTAAAACGATCTGTCTTCTTAAGAAAATCTCAGCCCCTTGAGAGTATAAATGAAAGGGGGTTGCATCGTAGGATGCCTCTTTAATCTTTTCTGTGAGCTCTTTTGGGTTTTCAACCGTCCCAAAAAACTGAACGGTTATATGATACAGTTTTTCACGCACCCAGCGAAAGTAAGGATACTCTTTCTTAAGACCCTCCAATTGTCCGGCAAGCTTGCTTTTTACCGGAGAAGGCAGATCAATTGCTAGGAAAAGGCGCATAATCGCTAAACTTTGTACTTGAAAATCCAGTAATTTGGGGGAATGATAAAACTTTTGCTTTGACGAGTTTTGCCTGCTTTTTTTTGTTTTCAAGTTGTGGATCTCCTTTTGTCACAACAATAAAAGAAGGGGAAACCGTTTTTGTAAATTCATAGTAATGGGAGTCTTTGGAAAAGTATGGCAAAAGAATAACAAAATCGACGATGGAAAGTGCGGCAAGAACTTGAGCTCTCTTATCTTGCGTATGAATTGGGTCTCTTTTTTTTCGAATTGTTAAGGACTTATCAGATTCCAAAGCAATAATCAAAATTTCTCCTTTCTCTTTTGCAAATTTTAGAAATTCAAGATGACCGAAGTGAAAGATATCAAAATCTCCACCCACAAGAACTATCTTTTTATTGGCAATTTTCTTTTTAATCTTGACGAATGTCTCTTTTGAAACAACTTTGGTATCCCATTTTTTTGGCATCCAAACATTATACAATATTCGTACCATGCGATATGTTTCCGAACCTTCAGCGACAAAACTTGAGGTTCTCATCGTTGATAGCAAGCCAACGCATCTAGGAAAACTCCTTAAGACGCACCTTAAGAAATTCGATACCACGATCTATTTCTCTCCCCACATGCCCAAAGACACAAGAAGATTCGATTATATTTTTTTCATTAACCAAGAAAGCGTCCAAATCATTAAAAGAAAACAAGAAGCACAGAAATTCATTCTGATCTTCATAGATAGAAAAGCTTTTTCGCAAAAAGTCGCACATCTTGTGTCCCAAGAAAAACTTCGGAATGTAAAAGTAGTCTATCTGGCTTCTTGGGAAGTGGGGCCGGATGATCTTGAAAAGATTCTTTGGTTTGCCTTTTCACAGAGCAAAGAGAGTTTTTTGAAAATCGAAAGTCTCGTAACAACAAGATCAATGATAAAAAGAAAAACTCGCCCATTTCAATTTAAGAAAATGCTCACAAGACGCAACGCTTTTTTTGCCGTACTCATTTTTGTTATCGTTTATCACCTTTTAATGTTCCCGTTTTTTGGACTCTCGGCCTATTTTTTTTACAAATCCGCTGTGGCTTTCAAAGACAACAAACTTGAAAAAACCAGACAGCTTCTTGGTTGGGGAAATTATTTTCTTGCGCTTGGAAAAAATCTGTATGCTCCGGCAAGACCTGCCTATCTTCTTTTCTCCGTCGCACTTTTTCCTGACAGTCTTCTTGATATCGAAACCAGATCCGCGACTATTCTTCAAAAATCAACACAGATAACGGAAAATGGAAATCTCATTCTTCAACTCCTCCTTAAAAAAGATAAAGACGAAACCGAGAAAAAAAATCTTGAGGGGCGGATCCAAAAACTTCGCGAAGATGTAACAGGTCTTAAGGATGACCTCATCTTCCTTGAGGAGAAGTTGCCCCAATCACAGATTTCTTCCCTTTTACAGCTTAAGAAGGATGTCGGGGATATGCTTGAGCTTATTGATAAGGGAGAAAAAATTCTTCCCCATCTTGATGTCATCTTTGGGAAAGACGGCGAGAAAAAGTACCTCTTGCTCTTTGCAAACAATATGGAGCTTCGGCCAGGAGGCGGGTTTATTGGCTCCTTTGGTATCTTGACCGCCAACGATCTAACGATAGAAGATATTAAGGTATACGATGTGTATGATGCGGATGGTCAGCTAACCACCCACTACGCCCCACCTGATCCGATTCGAAGGTATCTCAATCAACCGAATTGGTTTTTACGCGATTCCGCTTTTTCTTCAGACTTCTATGAAAACTACAATCAGGCGAAATTCTTTTTGGAAAAAGAAATCAATCTCACTGGGTTCTCAGGTGGAATGCTTATCACAACCTCTGCTATTCAAAACCTCCTTGAACCGTTTGACACGCTGTACCTTTCTGATTTTGGAGAAAATATAACCCGCGACAATTTCTATCTTAAGGCGCAGTATTATTCGGAAAAAAATTTCTTTCCGGGATCTATTCAGAAAAAAAGCTTCCTCGGCTCCCTCACCAATCAGATTCTTGTGAATCTTGAGACAATTCCCCCAAAAGATTTCCTAAAAATGATCAAGAAATCCTTTGACGAAAAACAGCTCCTTGCCATATTTGAAGATGCCAATATACAGGAGGTTTTTGATCTATTGCACTGGTCTGGAAAAACCATTGTACCGCGCTGCGCACTCAAAAGTGAAAACTGTGTGATCGATTACACATTCCCCTACGATGCGAACCTTGGAGTAAACAAAGCAAACTTCTTTGTAAGCCGTCTCGTCACAGAAAAAATCGATATCGAAAAAGACGGTACTATCTCAAACACGCTTACCATAAAGATTAAAAACGACTCCCCTGCTGATACCTTTCCTGGTGGATCATATAAGAATTACTTTCAGGTTCTTATCCCACAACAAGCCGGAGTAAAAAGCGTAACAAAAGATGATACGATCGTTGAAAATTTCGATTTGTATGAAGGAGATTTCAAGGGAATCGGATTCTTCTTGGAGATCCCTCCCAAGCAGTCTTCGGAAATAAGAGTTCAGTATCAGCTTGACAAGCCACTCAATATCGGAAAAGGAGTCTATCAACTTATCTTTCAAAAACAAACCGGATCGAAAAATTCTGATTTTATTTTAGAGATGACACTTCCACAAAACATCTCGGTCCTCAATCAAAACTTTTCCCCCCTTGTAAAAGATAATCGAATTTTCTATAATACCAATTTATCCGCTGATAAGATTTTTTTCATTGAACTTTTGAGAGAATAAACCATGGTAAGCACAAAGGCAAGCACAAAAAAAGCTTCACAGAGCAAATTTCAACTCGAGGTTGCACCGCGAACAATACTTGGTAAAAAAGTGCGAAAACTTCGATATGAAGGCAAGGTTCCTGCAAATATTTACGGACCGGAATTTAAGTCTCAAGCGGTTACGATTGATCACATTGCTTTCAATCGGGTTTATCGAGCTGCCGAGGAGACCGGCGTTGTGTATCTTCGCCTAAACTCAAAAGACCTTCCTGTTCTTATAAAGAGCGTGCAGCGTCATCCGGTAACCAATAAGGTGCTTCATGTTGATTTTAGGAAAATCGATCTGACCCAGAAAATCGAGACAGAGGTCCCCATTAAATTGGTTGGCGAGTCTCCTGCGGTAGTTCAGAAAGGCGGGGTGCTAAACACCCAAGTTGACGGCTTGCTTGTTGAGGCGTTGCCTTCGGATATTCCCCATGAGATAGAGATTGACATCTCGAAGCTTCAGGAAATTGGCTCCGAAATTAAGGTTGCGGATCTTCCAAAATCTGACAAATTTGTTGTAAAAGACGAACCAGAAAAACTTATCGTCTCTATTATCGAGCACAAAGAGGAAAGTCTTGCTCCAGAGACCGCGGTTGCCGAACCTGAAGTAATAACCGAGAAAGAGGCGGAAGAGGCAGAAGCGGAGGCAGCCGAAGCGGAAGCTCCTGCCGAAGAAGCGCCAAAAGAAGAGAAACCTCAACAAGAAGCGGCTAAAGCCGAAAAACCCAAAAAAGAGTAATAAAAACACTACCGGCCTCCTCCGTCCTTCCCTATGTAGTGTCGGGTTTGTTTTCCCTGCGCGCCGTATGTTGCATCCCAAATGCTATTTCTTATTAGCTCTTTTTGTGCTAAAATTTATACCTTATGAGTATTGTAAAGAGTGAGTTTGCACTAGCTTTGAATCAGGTTGCAACCGAGCGGGGAATTTCCCCCGATGATGTTATCTCCTCAATCGAAGCAGCCATCCTTGCGGCTTACCGAAAAGAGATTCCAGAGGATCAAGAAGACACCCTCACCATCAAAGTAAACAAAGAAACAGGTGAAGCCAAAGTTCTTAAGGATGGAAAAGATATCACGCCTGCCGGATTTGGCAGAATCGCAGCCCAAACCGCAAAACAAGTAATCCTTCAGAAAATACGAGAGGTTGAAAAAAAGACACTCATAACCCACTATAAATCCCAAATCGGCACCGTCACACAAGGAAGAGTGATACGCTACGATGGTCATAATGCCTTTGTCGATATCGGAAAAGTCGAAGCAATCCTGCCAAAATCAGAGCAGATCAAAAACGAAAAATACTCGGTAAACACAACCCTGATCTTTTACATAAAAGAGATTGCAGAAGATAAATTCGGCAACTCCAATATCATTATCTCCCGGACCGCTCCGCAGCTTATTGCGGAGCTGTTTAAAAAAGAGGTTCCTGAAATCGGAAACGGAACCGTTGAGATAAAAAAAGTCGTCCGGGAGCCAGGGGAGCGCGCAAAGATTGCCGTATTTAGCAGCCAGGGAGGCGTTGATCCGGTGGGCGCGTGTGTCGGGCAGAAAGGAGTGCGGGTTCAAACCGTAACCAATGAGCTTGGCGGAGAAGAAAAAATAGATATTATTCAGTGGAATAAGGATGACAAGCTGTTTTTGATTGCTGCCCTCTCTCCTGCAAAAATTAACGAGGTTGAGACTGTTGAGAAAAAAGCGAAGGTGACTGTTGAGGAAACACAAGCTCCTCTTGCGATCGGGAAAAACGGGGTAAACGTAAACCTTGCTTCAGCGTTAACCGGCTACGAGATCGACATTGTCCAGATCCCTCAAGAAAAGAAACCCGAATCCCCTAAAGCACAACAGACAAAACAGATCCCAGCCGAAGCCGCCAGTACACAAAAGGAAGATTCAAAATCACAAAAACAACAACCCTCTCCCAAACCCCAAGCTCAAGACCAGAAACAGCCCGCCGAACCGCAGCCCGCCGACCAACCAACCACTTAATTTTGAACTTTGCATTGTAATTTTGCACTTTGCACTTTTAACTTTGTAGTATGTCACAGCCCTTGTTCAGGCCACCAGTTGTTGCAATCTTAGGACATGTCGATCACGGAAAGACAACCCTTTTAGACTACATAAGAAAAACAAAACTCACCTCAAAAGAACACGGAGGGATAACCCAGCGTATTGGCGCATACGAGGTCGAAACAGGCATAAAAGGCTACCATACCGGAAAAATCACCTTTATCGATACGCCTGGCCATGAGGCGTTTACCAAATTAAGACTTCGGGGAGCAGAGGTTGCTGACATTGCACTTCTTTTGATTGATGCAAAAGACTCGGTCATGCCTCAAACGGTCGAATCAATCGCACATATCAATGCCGCAAAGACTCCCTGTATCGTAGTCATAAACAAGATCGATCTGCCTGAGGCAAAGCCTGAAAAGGTTAAGGCTGATCTTATGAAGCACGATGTTGTGGTTGAGGAAAAAGGAGGAAAAACACCAAGCGTTGCAATATCTGCAAAAACAGGAAAGGGTGTGCCCGAGCTTTTAGAATCGATCCTGCTTCTTGCATCAGAGCTCAACCTAAGCTATAGCCCAAAAAGCACCCCAAAGGCGTATATCATAGAAACAAAAAAGGACAAGCGGGGCATTGCGGCAACCGTAGTCATTAAGGACGGAACGCTGAACGTGGGTGACGCTATCTTTGCTGAAGGCAAAAAGGCAAAGATTCGCGCAATGATCAATGACCTTGGCAAACCGATATCTTCAGCTGTCCCCTCGCTCCCCTTTGAATTCTTGGGATTTGATGAGCTCCCGGAGGTAGGCGCTCTTATCTCAAGCACCCCTGGGGAGGAAACAGAAAAAAAACCGCCCTCCCAAAGAAAAACTCCCTTTGATATGCAGGCATTTCTCAAGGGTGAAGAAGAAAAGAAACTCTCCCTTATTGTTAAAGCAGAGTCGCAAGGATCGTTGGAAGCTGTTACCAGCTCTCTAACGAAACAGGAAAACGTTGAGATCGTATCTTCCGGCGTAGGAGACATCAACACGTCTGACGTATTTCTTGCAAAAACCGCAAGGGCTATCATCATCGGGTTTAATACCATTCCAACAACTGAAGCAAAAGACATAGCAAAGCAGGAAAAAGTTGTAATTAAAACCTATAATATAATTTACGAGCTTCTTAAGGAGCTTGTGGAGGTATCCCAGCTTCTTAAAGAACGGGAAGAGAAGGAAAAAAATGTAAAAGGCGAAGCAAAAATCCTTGCTACTTTTGTAATTCACGATCAAAAAATCTATGGAATTCGTGTCACAAAAGGCAAAATTAATCTTAATGACAATATGGATGTCTACCGGGACAGCTCGCTTGTTGGCAAGACAAAGCTTATGTCCCTTCAAACAAAAGCAAAAAAAATAGATGAAGTCAAAAAGGACCAGGAAGCAGGAATGGTCTTTGCTCCTTTGCTTGACATTCGGGTAGGCGATATGATAAAATCTGTCTTATAGTATTATGCAAACGGCAAGAACCGTGCTTCAAAAAACCGTCGAGCTTTTTCAAGGCGCAACATCTGGGGTGATCTGCCTGCCAGAAAATCCCAAAGTCGATACCATTGCCGCCGCAACCAGCCTCTACTTGGGACTTACCAAGCTTGGTAAAAACGTCTCGCTTGCTTCCTCAAAACCTCTAAAATCTGAGCTTATTGCAGCAGACAAAATCCAAGAGATTATCTCAACATCCGGTGACAATCTTGTGATCTCATTCCCCTACACAGATGGCTCGGCTGATCGAGTTGATTATTATATACAAGGAGACGCCTTTAATGTCGTCGTCACCCCTGGAAAAGACTTCCCGAAGCTTAAACCAGAACAGGTAAGCTTCGGCTATTCGGGGGGAAACGTTGATTTCATAGTAACCATAGACTGTGCGAGCCTTAAAAACCTTGGTTCACTCTATGCCGACAACCAAGAATTATTCACCGGAAAAAAAATCATAAACATTGCAAGACACTTGGCAAATACCTTCTTTGGTACGGTGAACTTCGTAACACGAGGCGTATCCTCAACCTCCGAAGTGGTACTAACCATTCTTCGATCATTGAATGCTGAAGTCGATCCCGATATGGCAAGCAATCTCTATCAAGGGTTGGTTTCTGCAACAGGCAATTTCACAACTCCCACGATTACCCCAGAGACCTTTGAGACCGCAGCGTATCTTCTCAAACAGGGAGCGGTAAAAGCAACGGAGGAAAAACCGCAGGTAAGAAGGACCATCAAGCCTCCGAAAGACACAGAAAAAGATGAGGAGTGGCTGAAACCCAAAATCTTTCGTCCAGGTCCCGGTGAAACCTCATAAGATGGTATAATTCTCTCGTGAGCGCCCAACTCGTTTTAGTTATTGCTGTCGTCTTATTTATTGTTCTTCTTGTCGTAATCCGTCTGTGGCTCAACAGGCTTGAGGAGAAGGGAAAGCTTTCGGAGGAACTTTTGGAGGTAATAAAGATGCTCCAGACCGGAAGCAAAGAAGATCGCAAAGTCCTTCTTCAATCTTTACAAAAAAACACACAGGCTCTCAATGAGCGCCTTGACAATGCGGCAAAAATCATAGGCGGTGTCCAAAGGAGCATCGGAGAGTTTTCAGAAATAGGGCGCTCGATGAAGGAACTCCAAGACTTTCTTCAGTCCCCAAAGCTTCGCGGAAATATAGGAGAACAGATCTTGAAAGATCTTCTTTCTCAATACTTCCCAAAAGACTCATTTAAACTTCAATATACCTTTAAAAATGGCGAAAAGGTTGATGCAATCTTAAAAACATCTGCAGGCCTCATTCCTATAGACTCAAAGTTTCCTATGGAAAACTATCGTCGAATCCTTAAGGAGAGCAATCCGAAGGAAAAAGAAAGATTGATGAAAGAGTTTGTGCGAGACGTAAAAAAACATATCCAGGACATCTCCAAAAAGTACATCTCCGTCTCTGAGGGAACCGTAGATTATGCCCTGATGTATGTGCCCTCTGAGGCAGTCTTTTACGAAATCATCAATAGTTCAGAAGTGTTCGATTACTCGGGCTACAAACGGGTGATCCCTGTCTCTCCCATGAGTTTCTATGCCTTTTTGCGGTCGATCCTCATGTCAATGGAGGGACAACGAATTCAGGCAAAAGCACGGGAGATCTTGGAAATTCTTCAGGCAATCAAGAAAGATTATGAGAAAACAGACGATGCGCTCTCTATTCTGACCAAGCACATTACCAATGCCTATAACCAGCTTGCGCAGGTTGGGAAAAACTTCATGTCATTGGGACAAAAAATCCAAACAACGCGCCTCCTTGGTTCGGAAGAAAAACAGGAGAGACTTCTTGAGGAAGATCTCAATTAATTGTCTTATCTTTTTGGAAGTTGAAAGTGGTCAGGATGAAGTTGGACAAATTCAAGAAGAATCGAATTTTGTTCTAATACGCTCCATGCCCTCTTGAGTTCTTTTCTTGCTCGCTTTCTCTCTTTTGGCGACGTTGCTTCGTCTTTCCCAGGTAATCCTCGATGCAATTCCCCGACCGCTATTACCTCATCGTCATTTAATCCCGTTTGAACGCCCAAGTCAAAGTTGATCGCACCTTCTAAGACTTCTCTTCCCAAGTCAATAGCTCGTGCATGCGAGCTTCCATTTATAAGTTCTCCGTTTGAGACGTGATCGCCGCCCAAAAGCTCGTCGATTCCTGCTATCATATCATCGGCTACGCCCAGAACCTCCAGTCCCGCCTGATAAGCGTTTGCGGCAAGATGTCGATCTCGTTCAAATTTTTCTTGGGAAACTAAGCCGATCTCGGTTTTCGGCACACGCGGCTTTGGGGGTCTTAGAAATTCAACGTTTGTCATAAAATGAAAAAATCCCGCCTTGGCTGGGATTAACTTGCACGTTGGTGATTTTTACATTCCGTATTTAGTATAGTACGGAAATTTGCATTGTCAAGTAGTCCTCTAATCTATATAATTGACAGTAATCTTAAGCCCCCCGTATGAAAAAAATTTACAACGAGGATACTATTGATAAAATCGGTGAGGAGGTTGAGCTTTTTGGATGGGTTCAGAATATACGTGACCACAAAAAGATCGTCTTTGTTGATCTTCGAGACCGAACCGGTATCGTGCAGGTTGTTGGAGACGAGAAATTTAGGAAGCTCTCACCTGAAGATGTAATCTCTGTAAAAGGTGTTGTTAAAGAGCGGCCCAAAAACCTTGTCAATCCGAAGCTTATGAGTAAGGACGATCTCAACGTCACCCTCCCTACTCTTCTTGATTATCGTGCCCTCACGTTGCGCCACCCGAAGGTTCGCGCGATCTTTGAAGTGCAGGAAGTAGTCATCGACTCCTTTCGAAAAACCATGAAAGAGTTTGGGTTTGTTGAGTTCCAAGCACCTCTCATTGTTCCCTCAAAAACCGAAGGGGGCGCTGAGGTTTTTGCGGTGAAATACTTTCATTATGACGTCTATCTTGGACAAAGTCCCCAGCTTTACAAACAAATTATGCTCGGCGCCTTTGAAAAGGTTTTTACGGTAACACGTGCATTTCGGGCAGAACCAAGTGTAACTACGCGCCATCTCACAGAATATATTAGTTTGGATGCAGAGATGGCATTCATTGATTCGTGGCAAGAGATTTTGGAGGCGGTGGAGGCTCTTATTCGAAAGATTATGGAGACTGTGGAAGAAAGTTGCAAAGAACAGCTCCGAATGTATAACGCAAAAGTGCCGAAAGTCTCAAAGAAGATTCCACAGCTTAAACTAAAAGAGGCCCAAGAGTTAATCTATAAACGAACCAAACGCGACATACGAGGCGAACCGGATCTCTCACCAACCGATGAGGAGGAGATTTGTAAGTGGGTATTTGAGGAAAAAAGCTCAGAATTTGTTTTTATCACCCACTACCCACTTGAGAAACGCCCCTTTTATACTCATCCTGATCCCAAAGATCCAAACCATACATTAAGTTTTGATCTTTTATGTCGCGGATTAGAGTGGGTTACTGGAGGTCAACGAATCAATGATTACAACCACTTGGTGGAAAATATTAAGAAATGGGGTGATGCGCCTTATGATTTTGAGTTGTATCTTCAAGCTTTTCGCTTCGGCATGCCTCCTGAAGGAGGTTTTTGCTTGGGAGCAGAAAGAATCACAGAAAAAATTCTTGGCCTTGCAAACGTTAGAGAAGCCTCCCTCTTCCCCCGAGACATGGAAAGAGTTGACGTAGGAAGAGCAAAAAATAATTTAGAATTAAGAGTTAAGAATTATGAATTAAATTAAGAATCAAGAATTAATTCTAAATTCTACATTCATTCTTAATTCTGAATTATAAATTCTGAATTCCTGTGCCGTATCGCTTTTATTTCCTTTTTCCTTTTTTCTCCCTTCTCTTCCTTTTCTATCCTGGTGATTCCCAATATCTAAAGATCTTTGCGTACCATCGCAAGCTTTTCTCACAAAGGGACCAGCCGGTATCAATAAAACTCCATCCTGTCCCCGTAAGAAGTACTTCTGCTTCTCCATTTATTTTTGCTGAAGGAGTATATGTTGCCGATCTTCCCTCTTTTACTCCTGTCTTTGAGAAAAATTCCAGCCAA
>JACOYT010000017.1 GCA_016181725.1 Candidatus Roizmanbacteria bacterium
CGGAACGGATGTTTTTTTAGACGCGGCTCCTGTTCTTTCATAGAAAAAAGGCGAAACTCCTAAACCTATAGTACGATACTTCTCTCCTTTATTCTACACTTCCTTCGTATCGTTTGTCAAGGGTAAGACACCATAGCATGCTTCAATTATTGAAATAATTGAAGGAATAATCATACTTCGATTTATTAATAAATTGTAGTGCAACTTGATTGATCGACCAAATGAATCATGGTCTCACACCGCGGCGGTGTAAGTTCTGGATATATGACGACTTTCATGCTATAGCATGAAAGTGGTAAGGGGGAACCAGGTTTAAAGCGTGCGGTTCGATTGTTTAAACAATCGAGCTTATTTTATCAGTTGAGTGTTTAACTGAGTTAATTGAAATCACACCGCGTCGGTATAATATCTGAATACCGAATACGAGATACTGTATACTGAATATTGAACATTATGAGGCGCGAGATTGCACACTCTCTCGTACTTGTCCTTGTTATCTGGTTTGCGTTCCTTTTTCCGCAAACTCCTTTGGTAAAGTACGATCTTCAGATAACCGCAATACTTTTTATTGTTTTTTTCCTGGCAAAGAGGTTTCAAAGAGGAGGAAGACTTTTGGAGTCGGTAATCTTCACGCTTATCGTTTTTATTATCGTGAATACAACCGGGGGCGCAACTTCGCCATTTTTTTTTCTCCTCTATTTTCTTCTTTTCGCAACCGCCCTTTTACTTGAACCAGTTATTTCAATAACCGTAACTTTGGCGTGTACGGTTATGTTTCTTCTGTTTCTTCCCGAGAAATCAGGCACACAGCCCCTCTTGGCGATCTTTTCTTTGGTATTTCTTACGCCGTTTGCACTTTTTATGGGGCAGGAATATATAAAAAACGAAAAACTAAAAAGGAAAAGCGAAAAAGAGAAAGAAGATGCGTTTTTATTTCTGTCTTTAATGATCAAAAACCAAATCAAAAATATCCATTCTGCTGTCGAGAACTTTATGGGAGATCACGAGCTTCACAAAATAAAGAAATCAGCCCAAGATATGGAGGAGATGATAGAGAAGTTTGAAAAGGAAGAGTAATGAGGAAATCTAAAAACGAAGATCGAAAAAGGAAAAACAACAGGGAAAAACTAAAAACTTTTTACATTTTAGTTGTTGCTTTTACATCTTCCATATTAGTTCTTAGTTTTGGCTCTGTTTTTGCTGCGAATTATGAGTCGGAGCGCTACCGCATCCAGTTTGGAGAAGTAAACATCGGCGGCGCAAATCTCAACTCGGCAAACTATGATCTTTCCGTATCACTCGGTCAAACCGCAGCAGAAGAGTTTCAATCCCAAGGGTATATCGTAAAAGCCGGATTTCAGTACCTGCACTCGATAATTCCGTTCCAGTTCTCAATAACCGATGTGAGCATCGACTTAGGAACTCTTTCTCCAAACAAACCGCAGACCGCACAGACCACCCTTATTGTCTCGTTTGGGGGAGCCGGGCAGTATCAGGTGACCGCGGCAGAGGAGAATCCCCTCCGCGCCTTAAGCGGCAAGACCATCGAAGACACAAGCTGTAATGGCGAAGCTCATACCTGTACCGATACCTCGGCAAAACTTTGGACTTCAAATGCCTCCTACGGATTTGGGTATAACATGTCCGGCGATGACGTGCCCCAGGATTTTATCAATTCGAATTATTACCGGCCGTTTCCCGACTTAAGCAATAATGAGCCGCCCCAGATTGTCATGTCTAATCAGGATGTTGGAAAAAACCGCCAGGCAGTCGTGACTTTTAAAGCCAACATATCACCAAGCCAAGAGGTCGGGAGTTACCAGACGGTTGTGAAGTTTACCGCAACACCGTCATATTAAACTCAAATGTCAAAAGTCAAAGGTCAAAAATACAAGTCAAAGGTCAAAAATGAGCTATCGTGTCATCCTGAACTCGGTTCAGGATCTGCAGATTCTGGACAAGCCAGAATGACAGAAGGCAGATCCCGAAATAAATTCGGGATGACAATAGTCACTTTTGCCTTTTTCCTTTTGACTTTGCGCCCCGTTTTTGCCCAGCAAGTCTCTCTCTCCATCTCTCCGCCACTTTTGGAGCTTGTGATAAAGCCTGGGAAGTCGGTCCTTATCGCCTATCGGATTGGCAATTTCGGTGATCCAACGATCATGAAGGCGCGCGTTCTGCCGTTTGTTCCGGTCGACAGCGCAGGAAACATCGTGCTTAAGGAAGAGTTTGAAGGTCCGATCCGATTTTCGCTCGACAACGCCGACATTCAGCTTGATCAAGCGGTCTTTTTAAATACAAAAGCCTCCCAGCAGTTTTTGCTTCGAATACGGGTTCCGGAGGGGGCGCCGGAGGGCGACTATTACTATACGTTCTTTGGCGAGGCACAGCCTGCCACAGGGACAGAGGGGACGAGCGCATCGAGAGCCCAGGCGCGAATCGGCTCAAACATCTTAATCACCGTATCTCGTTCGGGAAGGGTTGACATAAAAGGGAAAATCGCACAGTTTGAAGTACTCTCACGGTTCACGCTCAAGCTTTTTGAAAAGTCATGGCGATTTTTTGACAGCGGAGATAAGATACCTGTTATTTTGATTGCGGCAAATGAAGGGAGAAATCTGGTGAAACCTCAAGGCGAGATTGTTCTTCGCGGGAATTTTGGCGAGAAAGCAACCTATAAAGTCCATCCTCAAAACGTATTGTCAGGCTCCCAGCGGCTGCTTTCTGCAACGCCCTCGGCAGAGGTGAATTGCGATGTAAAAAAACCGCCGGCATACTGCAGACGACCCATCTCGCTTCTTTTATCAGGATTTTTTTTGGGGAGCTACAAGCTTTCAACGACACTTTCTTTTGCAGAGGGCGCACAGAATGTCTTCGCACAGACTTCCTTCATCGCCTTTCCCTTCAAGTTTGTATTGGGACTTTTCGGGGCGCTTTTTGTTGTGGCACTTATCGTAAAGCGGGTTCGGGAATGATGATGTGATAGAATACTTTTATGAAGGCAAATGTTCCGACCTCTGCCGGTTTTTTTGGTGAGATACAAGATGAGCTTAAAAAAGTCAGCTGGCCCACGAGACGCGACACAGTGCGTTTGACCGTAGTTGTAATTGCGATTTCATTAATTGTCGCTGCCTACATCGGCGTCTTGGATGTGATCCTTGCAAAGGTCTTACAGGCTTTGACTGGAGGACGTTAATAGAGTAGAATAAGCTACTCCGTGTCATCCTGAATTTATTTCAGGATCTGCTAACCCAAGAGACAGCAGATTCCGAAACAAGTTCGGAATGACATTTAGAGATATGGAAGATAAACAATTAGAACAGCCAGAAGAAACAAAGGCGCTCGAACAGACCGAACCAGAAGTAAAAGAAGTGCCTCAAACTTTACCAACTAAAGGTAAATGGTATGTTGTTCATGTAAAGACTGGGTATGAGGCGAAAGTGAAGGAATCGCTTGAGCAGAGAGTCAAGAGTCTTGGGGTAGAAGACCGAATCTTTGATGTCATTATCCCCATGCGGGAAGTTGTTGTCGTAAAAAAGGGAAAGAAATCCAAGGTGATGGAGAAAGTATTTCCCGGCTATGTCCTTATACAGATGGTCTTGGATGATGATTCTTGGCTTGTGGTTCGAACAACAGAAGGGGTAACCGGATTCGTCGGCGCGGGACTGAAGCCGACCCCGATTTCGGATCGTGAGGTTGAGGCAATCATCCAGTTTGTGAAACAGGAACAACCGAAGTTTAAGACGAAATTCTCTGTCGGTGAGGCTGTAAAGATCATCGAGGGACCATTTGCAGACTTCTTAGGGACGATTGAGGCAATTGATGAGGATAAGGGGAAGGTGAGAGTGTTGATTTCAATCTTTGACAGGGAAACACCAGTAGAGCTTGATTTCCTGCAAGTCGCAAAGCTCTAGTTAAAAGTACAAAGTGAAAAGTGCAAAATTATCTTTTGATAAGCTCAAGATCCAGAAAAATCCTAAGTGAAATCGAAGGACAACGCAAAGCTCAAAGTTTTTAAATAACTTTGAATTTTGGACTGCAACTTTTAACTTTTCATTTTTAACTTTTAACTGAATATCGTGGCAAAGAAAGTAAAGACTATAATAAAGCTCAACCTGCCTGCGGGGGAGGCGACTCCTGCGCCGCCGGTTGGTCCTGCTTTGGGCCAACACGGCGTGCCGATCATGGAGTTTATCAAAGAGTATAATGAGCGCACCGCAAAGGTGAAGGGACAGGTGATCCCTGCTGTTATTACCGTTTATGAGGACAGAACCTTTACTTTTATTACAAAGCTTCCGCCGGTTTCAGAGTTAATTAAAAAGAAACTCGGCCTTCAGAAAGGTTCAGGCAGCCCCTTAACCGACAAGGTTGGGAAGCTAACAAAGGCGCAGGTTGAGGAGATCGCAAAAGAGAAAATGGCAGATCTGAACACAGAGGAGGTTGCGGAAGCCGCAAGGGTGGTCGCAGGAACAGCGCGAAGCATGGGAGTCGAAGTGGAAAACTGAGTTTTAGACTTAAGATTTAAGAGGGAGGATTTAAGAATAATTCATAAATCCTAAATCGTAAATCACAAATCTTGTAAGTTAGCTTTACCTAGAGCTTATGGGCAAAGTAAGGACTCGCTTTCTCGGTGTTGAGGAGGTCGAGCAGAAACAAAAAGCGAAGCAGAAAAAGAAAGCAAAAGAGAAGCAGGTGAAAAAGGTCCGAGCCCCCGGACAAAAGGGAGGGGAGCGGATGCGAGTGATTGAGGCTGATGAGGCAACGCTTCAGAAGATGAAGCGCGCAGAGGAGCTTGCGAAAGCAAAGCCGGAGGAAGTTATAGCGCAAAAAAAGAAACAGAAAGTCAAAGCACGAAAGCGCGGGAAAAACTACCAAATGGCAAAGCGCGAGATTGAAAAGGGAAAACTATATCCGCTCTCTGAAGGAATCGTTCTTGTTAAAAAGATTCGATTCGGGAACTTCGATGAATCAGTAGAACTCCATTTAAATCTTACAAAAGCCGGTTTAAGAGGAGAGGCTGCATTTCCTTACTCATCAGGAAAAAAGATGAAAGTTGCGGTGGTGGATGATAAGGTATTGTCTGATATTGAAAACGGGAAGATTGATTTTGACGTTTTGATCGCAGAGCCTTCCTATATGCCGCGCCTTGCAAAGTTTGCGAAAATCTTGGGTCCAAAGGGGCTTATGCCGTCACCCAAATCTGGGACTGTCACAGACAAACCAAAAGAGGCGATGAAAAAATTTGAGGGCGGGGTGTTCCACTGGAGGGCTGAGGCAAAATCTCCCCTTCTTCATGTTTCGGTTGGGAAAAGCTCACAAGATGAAAAGGAGCTTTTGGAAAATGCCAAGCGCTTGATTTTATCCGTTGGAAAAGGAAATATAAGGGGTGTCTTTCTCAAAACCACCATGTCCCCGGCCGTCAAAATCGACGTAGAAAGCATCTGACTTCCGCTGAGCTTTCCCTTTAGTTACACCTCCGAGGTGTAACATTTCCGTTGTCCAATCTCGCAGGTTGGCATGGCGACATATTTGCAGTTAAGTGTTTAACTGAGTTAATTGAAATTGCACCGATATCACACCGACACGGTGTAATAGGTGTTTTATACTGTCGCTATTTTGTGCGACCGCTTCATATAGATACAGTAACATCATGAAAAAATCCCTTCAGTGTGATGTTGCCCCGACTCGGTGTGATTTCCTGAATACTGTATACTAAATACTACATACCAAGTCTATGGTACGCGACACCTACGGGGAGTTCTGGGGTTACCTCAATCAGCCATTAAAAGACCTTATCCTTGAGGGAAATTATCTCGTAAACGACGTCATCCGACACTCAAAGTACTCTTTTAAAGATTATTCTTTCATCGTTTTTCCCTATGCAAAAGCCTACGAAGGGTATCTTAAGCAGTTGTTTGCGGACCTCAAGTTCATCTCGCACCTTGACTACATCTCTGATCACTTAAGACTCGGCAAGCTCATGTCGCCCAATTTGGTTGGACGTTTAGGGGACAGATCGCTCTATAAAAAAATTAAGGAACATGGATCGAAAGAGCTTGCTGACGGCATCTGGGAGACATGGAAGGTGGGAAGAAACCAGACTTTTCACTACTTTCCACACAATTATAAAGCGCTTACGTTTGAAGAGGCAGAGGGGATTATTGATCGCATCATAAAGACGATGGAGGAAGCCTACGAGAAGCTCAAAGGAGATTTAAGATTTAAGAGGTTAAGATTTAAGAATAATTCATAAATCCTAAATCGTAAATCATAAATCTTTTTAGTATGAAAGGTTTAACATCTGAGGAAGCTGCACGTTTGCTTCGTCAGTACGGCCTAAATGTTATTGCGGAGAAACGGCAAAGACCCTTTTTAAAAAAATTATTTGAGCAATTCAATAATTTTTTAATTATTCTTCTTCTTTTTGCCTCTCTCGTGTCGTTTTTCCTGGGACAGGTACTAGACGGCTGGCTCATCCTGATCATTGTTGTTTTGAATGCAGCATTTGGTCTCTATCAAGAGGGGAAAGCAGAGCAAGCTGTTTTGCTTTTGAAAAAAATGGCCGTAACAAAAACCCGTGTGTTCCGAGACGGAGTGGAGCAGGAGATTGAAAGCACGGCCCTTGTCCCAGGAGACATCATCCTTGTTGAGGAGGGCGACAAGATTCCTGCGGATGGAGTCCTTGTTGCGGCCCATAATCTTGAGCTAAACGAATCTGCCTTAACAGGCGAGTCGCTTCCTATCCCCAAAGACAGCAAAGAGAAGGTCTTTATGGGGACGATTATTGCAAAAGGGAGAGGACGGGTAAAGGTGGAAGAGACGGGAATGCATACGGAATTTGGAAAGATCACGGCTCACCTTGCCGAGATTGAACGCGTAAAAAGCCCGCTTGAGAAAAGACTTGTGGCATTGTCCCGCACGATAGGGATCGTAGGAATTGTAATCTCGGCTGTTGCTTTTTGGTTGTCGTATTCGCTAGGAAATACGATCTTCTCCTCATTTTTACTTGCGGTATCTCTGGCTGTTGCGGTCGTACCCGAAGGATTACCCGCTGTTATGACGATCACCTTGGCAATTGGCGTTTCGGAGATGGCGAAGAAAAAAGCCATTATGCGAAAGCTCTCTGCGATTGAAGCTCTGGGAAGCGTCACACTTATCGCAACTGACAAGACAGGAACCATAACCTCAAACAAGATGGAGGTTGTGAGAATTTATGTTGACCAAAACGAGTATCACATAAGTAAGCCCCCCTATCTTTCAAACCATCCCTTTGCGAAGATGATTTTAGACGGGGTCCTTTGTTCAACCGCCTCATTAGTGTATGTACATGACCCTTCGACTTCGCTCAGGGCAAGCCATGGACGACATGATGTTTTAGGAGATCCAACAGAAGGAGCCCTTCTTCTTCTTGCGCAAAAAGTAGGGGTTTTTCCGGATAAGGCAAGAGAAGAGTGGGAGACGGTGGATGAGGCCTCTTTTGACAGCATAACAAAACGGATGGCTGTTCGAGTGCGAAGGGGTGCGGAGGAACTCGTTTTTGTGAAAGGGGCAACAGAGTCGGTTCTTGAGCTTTCAGGGAAGATTTTTCTTGGGGAGACAGAGGAGGCGATGAGCGCAAAAAGACTTAGCGAGATACGGCAGACAATGGATGGATGGACGGAAAAAGGATATCGCGTGCTTGCCTTTGCGTTCAGAAAAGTCGAAAGAGGAGAAAATTATGTTCTGTCC
>JACOYT010000043.1 GCA_016181725.1 Candidatus Roizmanbacteria bacterium
ATTTTCATCGTGTATATAAGCTATTCTCATCGAGTATTTTCTTTGCCCTCCAACTGTATATGCGGCTTCAAGAAGTATTTATTTCAGAGCTCTAGACTAGAGTAAGTATACCACTCTTGTCACAATAAATAAAACTATATCTTTCTACGTGTGAGAATTTGCCACCGGGGCGGTGCGCAAATCCAGAAAGCCATAGTAAGCGACCTAAACTCCCAAAAAGCCGCCTAAAGGATATCCTCTGACGCCTAAAATCACGGCTTTACTACAATTTATTAATAAATTGTAGTGCGGCTTAATTGATTGAGGAAGTTCGTTGGCCAACCTCTAAGGTTGGGCAGGCAGAACGGCGTGTATCTGATAAAATATACGCATGCTTCTTGCGGGGTCGTCTAACGGTAGGACGCAAGACTTTGGATCTTGTTATCTTGGTTCGAATCCAAGCCCCGCAGCACTTTCAAGTTAATGCGTTAATCTGCATTCTTTTCATGAGTAATAAAAAATCTGGGACGGTGCTTCTTATCGGAAGGCCCAATGTTGGCAAATCAACGTTTTTAAATAATCTTATTGGCCAGAAGGTTGCGATCACCTCCCCAAAGCCGCAAACCACGCGCTTCCCAATAAAAGCCCTCTATGAGGATGAGCGAGGAAAAATCATCTTCGTCGATACGCCGGGAATTTTTGGAAAAGCCGAGGATTACCTATCTAAAAAAATCAATAAGCGAACCGAACGACTCATTCAGACTGCTGTTGACGTTGTTTTATATATGGTGGATCACACAAGAAGACGCGATTTTGAGGAAGCGAAGGTCTTGGGAATTGTAAGAAAAATTCAAAAACCAAAAATTTTGGTGATCAACAAGATCGATATACAAGAACCCTCATACCTTCCGCAGTATAAATTCTTAGAAGATGAGTTTAAAGACATTTTTCAGGTTTCTTCGCTTCAGAAAAAACACCTGAAGCCGCTTGTTGCCAAGCTTTTTACCTATCTTCCCAAAAAGCCCGCTACTGAAAAAACTGCCGAAGCCGAGGAAAAACTCGCTTATCCGCTCTTAAATATCGATAGTAAAATTTTTGTCGGTGAACTTATTCGCGAAAAAATATTTCTTAAGACCGGCCAGGAAGTCCCTTATTCAGCAACTGTTGTTGTTGATGAGATCGCAGAGCGGGAAAACAACTTTACCTACATCAAAGCACGCATCCTCACCACCCACGATCGGTACAAAAAGATGCTTATTGGGCAGGGAGGCAAAAAGATAAAAGAGCTCGGAAGCATGGCGCGCAAGGAGCTTGAGCTTGCACTTGGAAAACGAGTTTTTCTTGATCTTACGGTAGAAACGGATCCCCACTGGCAAGAGGTGCTGTATTGACAGGCTGATGATAAATATTTAGTCTGTACGCACCTTCATCTGCGGTTGTTTCATCAACCAATCTCCCAAGCATAGGAACAATAGATACGTGCTCATCAAAAAACATCGCGTTTATTCCATGAATATGTGTCTGGAGAAACTGTCGCTTTTTCCCGTTGCCTGCAAGGTCGATCACAAAAATCCTCCCGTCGGGACCTAATCCGATAAAATCTGCCGTCCCATACTTCCCAAGTTCTACGTTCACGTAGGAAACCGACTTGACTGGTAGATCTGGTTGTTGCGTGTAAAAAACAGAAGCCAACCTCTCCCAATTTTTATGAAGAAAGTGCGTGCCCATCCAGTGTTCGATAGATTCAAGACCTAAAGGTGAAAGCTTGGAAGGAGCCGCTTTCTTTAGTCCTTTCTTTATTTTTTGATAGAGAAACTGATCGGGATAAGAGATCGGTTCCATCGGATTTATTTGCGTATGGAATCTCCAATTTCCTCCATCTTTGGTTCTATATTGATACTCCCTCCATCCTCGATAGATGGTTTCTTCTAAAACATCGTCTGCAATCTCAAGCCCGCGGTAAAGTTTTTTCAATTCGTTCTCTTTGGTATGTGGCTGACGATGAGGCGTCAATTGCTCTTTTCCCATGTAATAAATTATATCATAAATGGGATAGTATTATGGGATAAATTGGAGTTACGGAATTAAAAGCTTGTAGGACACAGCCATGTTGATACCGGAGACTTTATTTTCACTGTTTAAGATAAAAACAACTACATATTCGTTTGCGGAAATTCCAACGATTGAATCCGGCGGGGCAAACGATGCATTTTTACTTCTTAACTCTTGGATTGTGGGATTCGTGTCGTCAAAATTCCATGGGGGTGTAGCGTTGTTTAAATACTTCATCTGCTCAACAGCCTCTGCTTTTGTCATAGGACCACAGCACTCTGTTGAGGCAAGGATAACCGATGGTTTCTCTACCATATACCCCTCAAGCGCTGCGTAGTTTTTGCTCGTGACTGCAGCAACGAGATTCTCCTTAAGTTTATCTTTCGATATTTTTTGGGCTGAAGTAGGCTGCAGAGCTGGTGATGCACCTTTTTCTCGTGTGGGTTGCGGACTCTGGGTGGGTGAAGGGATTGCAGTTGGCGTTGGAAAAAACTGTGGAAGAAGCTTCTGTCTATTTGCTCCTAAATAAAATCCCCCTGTTGCAACAAGGAGAAAGGCCAGTACAAAAAATCCAATCTTGTAGAATTTTGTCATTGTCATATTAATGCTTTGTTTCTTTACCTCGTATCAAACGATAAAATCTACAGTGTT
This sequence comes from Candidatus Roizmanbacteria bacterium, assembly GCA_016181725.1. GTDB lineage: Bacteria > Patescibacteriota > Microgenomatia > UBA1406 > GWC2-37-13 > JACOYT01. The sequence goes on from JACOYT010000043.1 coordinate 2,683, forward strand.
CACACTCTTCGGAATATGGAGGGATTGTCTCTTTGGAAAGACATTCTTTGATTTTATATAGGGTTGGTTCAATCCATGAACTATCGCCTCTGTGGGGAATAATTGAGAGCTCAAATTCCAAACGACCATCAAAACTGGGTCTGTTCTTTCCTGCGTTTGCAAAGACAAAATATCCCATGTCTGAAACCTCAAATCCCATCTTTCTAAAAATCCATTGATAAACTTCCATCTGTTTTTTGTACCCCTTCTTATATTTATCCTCCAAAGAGATTTCTCGCGTGGTTGAAGTTGCTTTGTAGTCAACAATGATAAGTTTACCTTTTGTATCTTGCCAAATATCATCGATAATCCCGCCTAGTAAAATGTCCGTTGGACGATGCAGAGCCTGCGCCCCTTCAAACCGATTGATATCGCCTCTCCATGCGGGAAGTTTAGGATGTTTAAATGGAACTGCATTTATTTTGTATTTTTTCATAAGGGCATGCGCCTCGCCATTTTTTCGAAGAAGATCAAACTCTTTCTTAAGAAGCGTATCGACTGCATTGTTTAAGGTAAAAGAAGGAATCCCGGGTCTTGCAATCCCCAATTTTTTATCAAGATAAAAACATCGCGGGCATTCCAAAAAAAGCCCTACCTTTGTTCTGCTAATTTTCAACATAGACGTCTCTATTTTACCATTAGTCTAACTAAAGATTCCTTCCTTCCCAAAATCTCCATGGACTCATTGATTGGGGGTGTAATTTTTTTGCCGGTTATTGCAACTCGCAAGACCATAAAAAAATCACCTGTTTTTACCTTTTCGCGTTGTGCAAGCTGGAGCATCTTTTTTCCAATCTCATCCGCTTTCCAGGTCTTCAGTTTCGACAACTCATCATGCATCATTTTGAGCAACTTTTTATCCTTGGAGAGATCCATCTGATACTCTTTGGGGCGTTTGAAAAAAAACTCACAGAGTGGCAGATAATCGGAGAGCTTCTTAATCCTTTCCTGAATTAAAGGAATCGTCTTTTCAATCAATTCTTCGGGATACTTCTTGTTGTAAAACTCATAAATTTGATATTTGATATTTGATATTTGATATTTCCTAATGTATTCTCCGTTCATCCATTCGAGTTTCACCATGTCAAAGGCGGGTCCAACCGGCTGCATGTCCTCAAGCTTAAAAACCGAAACAAACTCGCCAAGGTCGAAAATTTCTTTTTGTTGAGGATGTGACCATCCCATCAGGGAAAGATAATTTAATACCGCCTCCGGTAAATATCCGTGCTTGAGATACCATGATGCCCAAACTCAAATTGAGGCTTATCCCATCCAAAGGCTTCATAAAGAAGAATATGTTTGGGGGTTGAGGAAATCCACTCCTCACCTCGAATCACATGGGAAATCTTCATAAAATGATCATCCACGACAACTGCCAGATGGTACGTCGGATAGCCATCGGCTTTTAAAAGAACCTGGTCATCTACATTTTCACCCAAGAATTTTATCTCACCGCGGATAATATCCTCAAATACAATTTCCTTTTTGGGCGGGACGTTGAGACGTATCACGTACTCCTCTCCTTTCTCTATCCTTTCTTTTGGGTCTTTAAGCGAAAGGCAATGTTTGTCATATTTGGGAATTTTTTTCTCTTTTTGCTGTTTCTTTCGAAGCACCTCCAATCGCTCCTTTGAGCAGAAACAGTAGTATGCGGCTTGTTTCTCAACAAGCTCATGTGCATATGATCGATAGGTTTCCAACCGCTCTTTCTGCCGATACGGCCCGCTTAACCCCCCGATATCAGGACCCTCATCATACGGTAGCCCGTATGCTTTTAGAGTAACAAGAATTCTTTCCTCTGCTTTTTGAATCACTCGTTTGATGTCGGTGTCTTCGATGCGAACAACAAAAGTCCCGCCATGTTTTTTAGCAAAAGCCCAGTTTAAAAGGGCGGCATGGAGGTTTCCAATGTGAAGATCCTCACCTGTTGGAGAAGGAGCAAGACGCGTCCTAACCATGTTTGAAATTATAATATAATTTCAAAAGCGCAATGCGCAAGACTCAAAACTGCAAGCTCGTTGAAAATAAACGGGTCCTGCCGCGGTCTCCTTCCCGCCAGTGCTCGAGGACTGCGCGCTGTCGGGAACCCTTCCGACCGCGTCACCCGTTTATTTTTGTTCAGTTTTGACGTTTGAGTTTTAAGTTTTAAGCTTTTCTTTATGTTTTGCCCAAAATGTGCGAAAAAGCTTTCTAAGAAAGACAAAAATCTTTATGTATGCAGAAACTGTGGCCTCCACCTACATGAAAATCCCCGCCCAACCAACGGAGTGATATTTGAAAATAACAAAGGAGAAGTCCTTCTTGTGAGAAGGAAATTTCCGCCTAAAAAAGGGTATTGGGATCTTCCGGGCGGCTTCGTTGATATCGGAGAAACGATGGAGGATGCGCTTCGCCGCGAAGTTAAGGAAGAGTTGGGAATAGATGTTAAGAAGTTTGCCTACCTAACCTCGAGGTATGACAGGTACCTTTATAAGGGGCAAAATTACTACACGCTGGGTTTTGTTTTTGTTGCAAAGATACCAAATCAGATTCTAAAATTAGCAGACGACGTCTCCGAGGCAAAGTTCTTTCCGAAAGACAAAATCCCCTTGAGTAGATTGGCATTCAAAAGCATTAAGGAAGTCCTAAGAGACTATCCGTAAAGAAGGTCGGGTCTTTTTTTTAGCGTTTCCTCGTATGCTTTTTTAAGCCTCCACTCTTCAATTTTTTTATGATCCCCTGATAAAAGCACATCGGGGACCTTTTTTTTCTGAAACTCTTCCGGTCTTGTGTAATGAGGATACTCAAGAAGCGTTACCGTTTTTACTCCCTTTTCTTTGAGTTTCTTTAGCACCTTATCCTCTCCAACAATCTCAGTTAAGTGTTTAACTGAGATTTCGAAAAAACTTTCTTTTCGGGATGCTTCTTCTTTCTTTAAGACGCCGGGAAGTAAGCGAGCGATGCTATCGACGATTGCCGAAACTGCAATTTCCCCACCGGTTAAGACAAAGTCGCCAAGCGATATTTCCTCGTCCACAAAGTCTAAAACCCGCTCATCTACTCCCTCATAATGTCCGGAAATAATTATCAAGTGATCAATTTTCGAATATTCAATCGTTTTATCCTGATTGAAAACCTTTCCTTTTGCCGAAGTGAGGACAACTCTTTCTTTTTTATTTTTGCTCTGTCGTTTTGATATGTGATATTTGATGGTTCGACTTTGCTCACCATCACCCTGAGCTTGTCGAAGGGTGATATTTGATATTGCTTTATGTATCACATCCGCCCTCAACACCATTCCTGCGCCACCCCCATACGGTCTGTCATCAACCGATCCATACTCATCCACTGCAAAATCCCGAAGATTCACAAGATTGATTTCCAAAACTCCCTTTTCAATTGCGCGCTTCACAATACTCTCCTCAAAAAATCCGGAGATCATCTTAGGAAATAACGTTATTATGGATATTTTCATGCTTCCCTATTATAATTGAGCCGATTTATTTTATGGCAGAAAGAATTCTCATTACCGGCAGTGGAGGTCGTGAACATGCGCTCGGATGGAAATTACAATCTTTCGATAGGGAATTGTTTTTTACCCCAGGAAATGCAGAAACATGTCAGTTGGAAAATGCAAAGAATATGGGAGTCCAACCTACGGAGGTTGAAAAAATTGCGGACCTCGCCAAAGATGAACATATCGATTATGTGATCGTCGGACCAGAGGAACCGCTTGGACTTGGGATTATTGATACCCTTACTTCTTGTAATATTCCCAGTTTTGGTCCGACAAGTGTCGCTGCCCGTCTTGAAACAAGCAAAGCATGGGCTATAGATTTTATGCTGGGCCAACATATCCCTCACCCGACTACTCATACGTTTCAGGAGATTGATGAAGCAACTCTCCATGTAACTAATCGCGGTTGGAAACATGTCGTAATCAAAGTTGATGGGCTTGCCGCCGGGAAAGGGTCTGTTGTTCCTTCATCAGAAAAAGAAGCACAAGATGCCCTAATACGGATGCTCGTGAAGAAAGAGTTTGGGAAAGCAGGAGAGACCGTACTTGTTCAAGAGCGGCTAACTGGGGAAGAACTTTCCGCACTTGCTTTTTCTGATGGACAAACAGTTGTGCCGCTGCTTGTGGCTCAAGATTATAAACGACTTAAAGACAATGATGAGGGACCAAATACGGGAGGAATGGGATCATTTGCAACGAATCCCCCATTAGTGTCAAAAGAACTTCTTCAAAAAATTCATACTACAATCCTGCAACCTACCGTTGACGGCATGAGAGAAGCAGGGACTCCTTTCAAGGGTGTTTTGTATGCAGGTTTGATGCTTACAAAAGGCGGACCGAAAGTACTTGAATATAATGTTCGGTTCGGAGATCCAGAAACACAACCATTGATGATGCTCTTTTCAAGAAATCTTTTGTTTGCACTTCAAGCATGCTCACAAGGAACTCTTCACAAAGACCATGTTGGTTTTCGCAGAGGAAGTGCAGTATGTGTGGTGCTCGCATCAGAAGGATATCCGGAAAATCCAAAAAAGGGAGCCATAATACGGGGACTTGAAAAGGTTGATGATCCTAATATCCAGGTATTCCATGCAGGAACTATATTTAAGAGAGGTAAATATAAAGTGAATGGAGGACGCGTATTGGGAATAACAGCGTTCGGAGCAACTCTTCAGGATGCGGCTAAAAAAGCTTACAGTGTGATCGGAAAGCATGCAATTCACTTCAAAGGAATGCAGTATCGTACCGATATCGGTATAAAGTATCGATGAAAGATTTTATTCTCAGATTAATTCGTTTTTATCAGAAAACTTCCGTATTCCATATCGGACTCCTTGAGAAGCTTTTTATGACAGATAAAGTCTGCCGTTTTACTCCCAGATGTTCTGAATATACCTATCAAGCGGTAAAAAAGTATGGATCAGGAAAGGGTTTGTGGCTGGGGCTAAAACGTATCGCACGCTGCCACCCGTGGAGCAAGGGCGGCCACGACCCTATTTAGCAGGCTCTTGACATATCTGCTAATACCTTTACCATACATTTATGTCATCCTGAACTTGATTCAGGATCTGCTGCAAGAAAGTCGCATGTCGACTTTTCCTCTAATAAATCTTACTCCTTCCCTCTGAAGTTTTTCTCTCTGTTTCTCTAACCCACCGAACGCATACGATTTTGATAAAGATCCGTCTGCAAACACCACCCGGTGGCAGGGGACTTTTTTAGGATCTTTGTTTTGATGAAGAACGCGGCCAATGATCCTTGGCGATCTCAATCCTAGCACTTTTGAGACCTGCCCATAGGTCACCACTTTCCCCTTAGGAATCTGGGAGACAGGTTGATAAATTTTCAATTTCCAATTCTCAATTTTCATTCAATGTTTAATTTTGAAATATAAATATTTGAAAGGGAAGATACCAATTTTTTGCGACCTTTCAAATTCAAAATGGAAGATCGACGGGTCCTGCCGCGGTCTCCTTCCCGCCAGTGCTCCTCCGACATACGTCGGAGTCCGCGCTGTCGGGAGCCCTTCCGACCGCGTCACCCGTCGATCTACCGTAAAATTCGGCATTGAGCTTTCAAATTGCATCTCTAATTTTTTTTGCTATCTCCTCCATCTCTTCCTTGCTGAAACTTAATGATTCTGTCGGTAAAAATCCGGCCGACTCTACCGGTTCATATCGCGGAATAACATGTATGTGTGCATGAGGAATAAGACCGTGCGTTATGTACTGCATCCATTGTGGTTTAAAAGCTTTCTCTACTTGTCGCAAAACTTTGCGCGCAGTCTCCCAGTACTCACTGAAGTTTTCAACATCGTGAACCCATCGATAATGCTTTTTTGTAATAACTAACGTATGTCCCTTTGATTTTGGAAAAATATCTAAAAAGGCCATATAGTCCTTGTCTTCATATACTTTGTAGCTTGGGGACTCTCCTTTTGCGATTTTGCAGAAAATACAGTCCTTCATAATTGCATTATTATAGCATCCATACTATACTGGTGAAACTCATGAATAAACAATTGAATGAAACAGCAAAAAAAGTGGTCGCAAAAACAATACTTGCGGCAGACGAAAGTACAAAAACCATAACAAAACGTCTTGCTACGATAGGCGTTGTTTCGAATCCCGAAGTAAATCGACAATATAGGCAGATTCTTTTCACGGCTAACGAAATTGAAAAGTATGTAAGCGGGGTAATTCTCTATGACGAAACCATCCGACAGAAAACAGATGATGGCATCCCGTTTACAAAACTTCTTTCTCAAGAAGGTGTGATCCCGGGAATAAAGGTTGACATGGGGACCGTAAAATTTTCAGATGACAAACCTGATACGTACACGGAAGGTCTTGAGGGTTTGGAGAAACGTTTGCTCGAATATAAAAACCTCGGCGCAAAATTTGCCAAATGGAGGTCAGTATTTACCATCGCGGGTGGCTCCCCCACAGATGAAGCAGTCGAGAAAAATGCACAGGACCTTGCCCTCTATGCAAAAATCTGTCAAGATGCCGAAATTGTTCCGATTGTTGAACCCGAGGTTTTGATGGATGGAAATCACTCGATCGAGAAAGATAAAGAGGTCACCGAGAGAGTGCTCGCTTCAGTTTTTAACAAATTGAAAGCGCACAACGTTGATCTTTCGGGAGTGATCTTGAAACCTAATATGGTAACTTCTGGAAAAGACAACCCACAACAAGCAGACACTGAAACCGTTGCGCAAACTACTCTTGAGGTTATGAAAGAAACTGTCCCTCCCGAAGTCCCGGGAATTGCATTCCTCTCTGGAGGTCAGAGTCCCGAGCTTGCAACTCGCCATCTAAATGCGATAAATAAAATAAGAAACACCGATCAAAATAAATACCCGTGGAGGATCACAGCGTCATTTGGAAGAGCTCTTCAGGGGGAGGCACTGGAGGCGTGGGGAGGAAAAAATGAAAATGTTACTGTTGCTCAAAAAGTATTCATAGAAAGAGCAGAAAAAGTCTTTCTGGCAAGTCTAGGCCAGTTGTGAAATTATTATGCCAACTCGATGGACCACTCTAACGGAATATATCCTAAGAGATGAGCATAACATCTCTCATCCAACAGGCAGTCTCACCCTTCTTCTCAATCAGATTGCAGAGGCAGGAAAGATCATTGCCTCTCATGTGAAAAACTCCGGCCTTATCGACATTGAGGGAAAAACCGGAGAAAGAAACATCTATAAAGAAGAGGTTCTCAAACTTGATAAATTCTCAAACGACCTTTTGATCGATATCCTCACCCACAGCGGCCAAGTTTCCGCAATCGCATCGGAGGAGATGGAAAAACCGGTATATGTCAAAAGATATGCCGGCGAATTTGTCGTATTTATAGACCCCTTGGATGGGTCATCAAATATAGACAACAATAATGCGATAGGGACGTTGTTTTCTGTACATCAGAAACACGACGGGCTGCTTCAGGAAGGAAGAAAACAGGTTGCGGCAGGCTACCTAATCTATGGCTCAAGCGTTATGTTTGTCTATTCTTGCTGTGGAACAGTTAATGGATTCACTCTTGACCCCTCGGTTGGAAGTTTTCTCCTTTCCCACCCCAATATAAGGATTCCGGAGGAAGGGAAAACGTATTCTATAAATGAAGGGTATTTTGAACTGTATGACAGCGCCTTAAAAAAATTCCTTAACTCACTTAAAAAGAAAGATAAGCCTTATAAACTCCGCTATGTTGGATCAATGACTGCAGACATTCACAGAACTCTTTTGAAGGGAGGGTTGTTTATGTATCCCTCTGATAAAAAGAATCCCCATGGGAAGCTTCGCCTCATGTTTGAGGTGAATCCGTTGTCGCTTCTTGTTGTTCGAGCAGGTGGCTTGGCGCAAAGCGGCAACGTCAATCCGTTGGAAATAAAACCAGCGTTTCTCCATCAGAGAGTCCCGATTGTGCTTGGAAGTAAAGAAGAAGTTGCAAAGTATCTCTCTTTCACTAGAAAATAATTGTTATATTGTTATATGGTCATATTGTTTCAACCATTTAACCATATAGCAATATAGCCATTCAGTGATGAAACGTCTTAAAGTTGGCATCAACGGTTTTGGTCGGATTGGACGTAGTTTTGCTCGTATTGCACTTGCAAGAAACACCTTTGATATTGTTGTCATAAATACCAGAAAGACTGAACCGAGGATGCTCGCCTATCTGCTTCAGTACGACTCGGTGTATAGAACCTTTGAGAAAAAAGTTGAGGCAAAAGACGATGGTATTGTGGTTGAT
>JACOYT010000056.1 GCA_016181725.1 Candidatus Roizmanbacteria bacterium
GATTTTCTATCCGAACCGTTCTGGCGATCTTTTTCTCTAATCTTTTGAAACAGTTTTCTTTCTTCTTCCCGCATAATCGCTGCAAACTCATTGTCTGAGTGTGAGTAGGCTATTGTATCAAGTTTTTCGAAGCTTTGCCCAGGTCTTAAGAAATTCCTTGCCTCTGTAATTTGTTTTAAGGCCTCATAAGGAGTTTGGTAGATTGCATAGACCTTTTTCTTTTTGCCTTTTTCATCTGTTTGTATCGTCGGGTAACCACAAGGCCTATGGAAATTCAGGTAGGGATTGAAGAAGTTTTTCAGATACGAATTGATGTCATCGGTAAGCGATTGGTCAATATGCTCCCAGCCAAAATTCTTTCTCACGACCGATCCGTTCTTTGTTTCAACAAGCGCGTTATCTTCTGAATGGTAGGAGCGGGATTTAGTTTGTTTGATGAGTAGTCTCTGCAAGAGTTCTGCTACTCGGTAATTAATGGTTTCATGGCCCCTATCAGAATGAAAGTTGAAAATGATAAAGGGGTATTGAGAAAAAATATCTTCAAGCGCTGGTATCATGTATCGTTCAGAAATCTGCGGTACACAGAATACCACTTCCCATTGGGTTATCTCATCAACCGAGTTAATATGGTAGACATCCTTCTGAGAGACGGAATCAATTCGAATTGAGCCTGGCCTGCCAAAATTCTCCGGAGGACGGGTAGCGCCGATTGTTACTTGCCTAGCCTTGGTGTGGTTAATCCAGAAACTGCGATACGTTTCCGCATGACGAAGATTACTGATATGTGCATGTGAAACACGCGATATTGTCTGATACTCCTTCTTTCCAAAGACTTCATGCTCCCTCCTGAGAATTTCTTTTGTCGCGTCTTCGGATAATCGCAGGTGTAGCTCGTCTGTTTTTTCCAGCAGTTTAATATCTATTGTTGTATAGATTCTATGTGGCTTTACTCTCTGGTACAGTGCTTTTCGCAAACTGCCTTTTTCTGCCCTCCCGACTAACTGATATACCCGTTCCTTTTTGTACCCTGTTGTTTTTTGCAGATACCACAGAATAATTTTCTTTTCACTCTTGGGAAGTTTTCTATATTGGAATTTTCGTATCGTTTCATCGATGAATGCGTACTTCTTACCGATTGATTCATTCTCCAAAGAGAACGGAATCTTTTGTGATCCTTTCAAAAACTCCGTAAGTTGTGCAATACTTGTTATACGCGAATCGTCCATAGTAATTGTCATAATCACCAGTTAGTATGACGGTTCGCGTTCTTATTGAAAACCCATACTTCACTTTTTCAGTTAGGTAGACCTTTTTATTCACTTCACTTTCGGATTAGGTAAGACTAACCCATACTTCACTTTTTCAGTTAGGTAGACCTTTTTATTCACTTCACTTTCGGATTAGGTAAGACTCCGATTTGCGAAATGTGCGCAAAGCCATTACAATATGCATCACATGGACGCATCAATTATTGAGCGTGGCTATCCGATAGCATTTCGAGAGGAAGACGCGAAATCTCTGGGAGCGAAAATTGCCCATAAACAGAGTGTCGATCTTATTGGCATGAATCGGGTGGGGATTAGTAATTTTCTTCGATTTTTTCTCAACCACCAAGCGATATTGCCGACCTACATTAGTCCTTCGGAGAAGTTTCTTTTCATCCCAGTCGATTTGAATGATTTGGTCGAAAGGGAGCCATTTCCGTTTTGGGCTCTGACAATGAAGCGTATTGTTGATTCGGTTGAGCAATCATCGTTCTCTGAGCTTGATAAGAAGCATATTGCATCGCTCTTTCTCAGTAGCATTCAGACACAAGACTTATTTTTACTCATTGATAGCGTTCGGCAAGCACTTTTGGAGATTGTTGCTTCAGACATTACACCGGTACTTTTTTTCCTGCGATTTGATCGTATGAAGGACGTCGTAACGCCTTCTTTTTTTGACAATCTGCAAGGACTCAAAGATGCAGTCCATCAAAGGCTTGTCTATATTTTTACTGGCTACAGAAGCCTCGATGTCCTGTCTCCAAGCGTTTTCCCAAAAGCATCGCTCTCTGTGTTTTGTCAGGTCATGTATGTCAAGC
>JACOYT010000019.1 GCA_016181725.1 Candidatus Roizmanbacteria bacterium
TCATCTATTACCCCTCGATTCCACTGTACTTGTCAGGTAACTTCCTTATCCTCTTGATTTTCTTAAGCGTCATGGTGAAGCTGGTTTCCGACTGGCACTACAACTTATATATCGTCACAACGCGAAAGATTTTGAAGGTGAGTTGTTCACCGCTTTTTTCACAGACCATAAGCGAGGTACTCTTGGATCAGGTGCGGGTAATTGAGGTAAACGTGAAGATTAAGAATTTTGTCCATGTTCTTTTAGATATGGGCGACGTTGTTATTGTCTTTGATCGGCCATCGCATGAGGAGATGTTTGTCATCGCAAACATAGAAGATCCGGGAGCAACAGGAGACTTCTTGACCCATGCCTTTGAGCTTATCATGCATTCGTCTCCGGTTTGGTTCCACCCAAGAGACACAAAGCATCTCTATAAGTTGACAGAAGATGTCTATGAACGACCCCACACAGAGTCATAAGAAAGGAGGTGATCGATATGGACTTTGTGACGACAGTATTTCTTACAATCTTTTTGACGGCTGTTGCGGTTTTAGCCCTTTTCAACATCCTCTATGTTGGAGGAGTGGAGAGGACGAGAAAACAGACAGGGATGCATCCCCCCACATATATTCACGGGATTTTAAGGGTGAATATTGTGGTTGCGCTCTTTGTCGTAGGACTCATCGCCGTTTTTATGGCAGTGCTATAAGCCTGGAGATATGGGTTGAGATATTCCCCTTCGAGTTTTTCCTTTTCGTCTTTCAACTTGAATTCTGACCGCTCTATCCATCTGTTCTTTCGCAATCACAAGAGTTTTTCTTATCGGGGCGCCGACCTCTCTTGCATACTCTTTTACTTTTGAAACAACATTTCTATCTTGTGCTTGGTCGAAAGGAGGAAGTCCGAGGGTTTCTTTGAGGCCCGAAATCTTGTTTGAGACGAGTTCATCACGGGCAATGATAGTGGTTTCGAGATAGGTTTCTGCATCTTTAGAAAATTGTCCTGCAAGACGCGCTTCCTTAAAGTGAGAAGATTTTTGCCTATTTTTTTCTTTAAGGCGATTATAGAGTTCTTGAGCTTGTGGGGCTAACAGCCCCCAGATGAGTATCGATTTAAGCAGCTTCTCGCCCTCTTTCCTGTTTCGTGCAAGTTCCTGTTTAAGGCGAGATGGATCTTTGGGTGCTGAAATAACCGGTGCCATCTCTACTTGTGCCATGGCACATCACATTGTACCCATTTTGAAAAAGAAGTCAACCCCAAAAAAGAGAAGGTTCATTTTACGATCTCAAAACCGTCATGCATCTCTTGTTGTTCTTCCCAAAAGACCTCAACATCGTCTACCCGAGATACTGGAGACCCCTGTTTTACTGTTTCAATCATTTTTCGAAGTTTTTCCTCCGCTCCTTGAGCTAAAACCTCAACTCCTCCATAGGGACCAAAGATTTCGGGGCGGTCAAAAACATTCCGCACCCAGCCGGTAATTCCAATCATTTTTGCCTGGATTTTGGTCCAGGCGCGGAAACCAACACCGATGACATCGCCCTTGACATATAAGCGCACCTGCTTCATAGGTTAAATCCGAAATCCGAATCTCGAAGCACTAGTTTAGGAAGGAAGAGGTATGATGTAGGAAGCTGGATTGATGAAGTAAGAAGTAAGAACAATATCCTACTTCCTACCTCCATATCTAGCTTCCTACGTCCTCCTTCCTACTTCTCCCATCGGGATTTGGTACCTCGGATTTATTCTCTAATCTCCGGGTCTACCGCCTTTGCCCGCTCAAGATACATCTTCGCCTTTTCTCTCTCTCCTGCATCCCTGTGGAGCAAAAAAAGACTGTAGAGAACTTCCTTTGCTTTCGGGTTCTCTTTCAAGATTTGTTCAAGATTTTGTATCATTTTTTCCCGGCGTTCTTCTTTCTCAAAAACAGCGTCTTCAATACGCCGCCCGTAGAGATTTTTAAACAAGAGAAGTTTGCCTGGGAACTCTGGGAGGCTTTTTATTCGGGTGAGAAACTCAACGATGTTTTCTTTTTCATTGTCCACAAGCCTAAAATAGAGAGGCGAGATGAGTTGAGAAGAAGCAATATTTGCGAATAGAAGGATTCCTAAGAGAGTTACGACAAAGAATTGTTGCGGTTTCATTATCAAGTTTCAAATGACAAAATCAAAATTTCAAATCAAGCTCAAAGCTCAAAATCCAAAAAGGTATTTAGTCATTTTGATTTTGGATTTGATTTGACATTTGAGCTTTGAAATTTGGACTTCGAGATTAATTCGGTCAATTATTTCGCCCTGTCTATTATATAATTTTTCCATGGACGTTTTGGCAAGTACAGAGATTTTAGAGCGGTTGATAACGTTTGTATTGGCGCTCTTTGCGGCCGCCGCAGCAGGCGCCCTCACCTTGGTTTTGATCTATCTTGTGGTTATTTACTTTCGATTAAAGAAGCGGGAAGAGCAGTCTTTGGAGATGGTAACGGTTGAGGTAAGACTTTCCAAAGACAACGAGATCAAGATCGACGCTGCAGAGCAGATGATCGCATCGTTTGCCTCGCTCAAAAAGTCCGGGTGGACCTCGTTTTTAGATGTTGATGACACGATCGCCTTTGAAATTGTCGGAAAGAAAGCAGATATAAGATTCTATGTGTCTGCCCCTGCAAAAATCATCGATCTTGTTGAGAAAACGGTTTACGGATACTATCCCCAGGCAGAGATTCATCGAGCGGACGAACCAAATATTTTCTCTGAAGACGGGAAAGTTGCCTATGCCGCACTTGTCCAGAAAGACTATGCGTTTATGCCATTTAAGACATACAAGGATCTTCCGACCGACCCTCTTGCTGCAATCACCTCGGCACTTTCAAAGCTGGGCGAGGGCGAGGGGACAATCTTGCAGGTGTTGATTCGGCCTGCCGCCTCAAAATGGAAAAAGCGCGGTAAATCATATGTATCGCACACGAAAAAAAGTGAATCCGATCCGGAGAAAGCCACCTTTAAAACCGACCCAAAGACGCTGGAGAAGATTGAAGATAAAGCATCAAAAAGCAGTTTTGACACAGCAGTTCGAGTGGTTGTCTCATCAAAAAGCCCCCAGACGGCAAATGTCCACCTTCGAAACATCATAACTTCGATGGCGCAGTTCAACGGCGACCTCAACAACTTGAAGAAATCGCGCATTGTCTTTAAGGGAGGATTTATGCTCAATTTCGTCTATAAATTCTTCCCGGTTCTTGAGACTCCGTTTTTCAAGTCAACCTCAGTTTTTTCAGCAGACGAAGTTGCGTCAATCTTCCATTTCCCAAATAAAACCGTTGAGACGCCCCACATCCAGTGGCTAAAATCAAAGACCGCCCCGGTCTCATCCGAGGTTCTTGCAGAGGGAGGAGTCTACATAGGAGACGGATTTTATCGAGGGGTCAGAAGACCCATCCATATCGGGCTTGAGGATCGGAGAAGACACATCTACATAATCGGGAAAACCGGGGTTGGGAAATCAATTCTTCTTTTAAATATGGCGATTCAAGATATAGAGGCAGGCCGCGGCGTCTGCGTCATTGACCCCCATGGCGATCTCATCGACGAGATTGTAAAGTACATCCCGCCACAGCGAGCAGAGGATGTCATCTACTTTGATCCTTCAGATACGGGCCGCCCGATGGGGCTCAATCTCCTTGAGGCATATACCGAAGAGCAGCAGCATTACATCACAACCGCCATCATAAACCTTATGTACAAGCTGTATGATCCGCAGAGAACCGGTATCATCGGGCCGCGATTTGAACATGCAGTCCGAAATGCAATGCTTACCGCAATGTCGGAGCAAGGAACGACATTTGTTGAGGTGGTGCGGATCTTAACCGACTCAAAGTATGTACAGGAGATCCTTCCTCGGGTTCAAGACCCGATCGTAAGGCGCTACTGGACAGACCAGATTGCACAGACCGCAGACTTCCATAAGTCAGAAGTTTTAGACTACATTGTCTCAAAATTTGGGCGCTTCGTCACCAACAAAACCATGCGAAACATCATCGGCCAGTCAGTATCGGCATTTGATTTCAGACGGGTAATGGATGAGGGAAAGGTGCTTTTAATAAATCTTTCAAAGGGGAAGCTTGGCGAGGAGAATTCGAGCTTCTTAGGATTGGTACTGGTTCCAAAGATCCTGATTGCCGCAATGAGCAGGCAGGAGGTACCGGAGGAGAAGCGCCCTGACTTTTTCCTCTATGTTGATGAGTTTCAGAATTTTGCAACGCCTGATTTTGCAACGATTCTATCTGAAGCAAGAAAATATCGGCTCAATCTGACGGTTGCAAATCAGTTCATCGGACAGGTGGAGGAGGAGGTAAAGAATGCGGTCTTTGGCAACATCGGAACCCTTGTCTCGTTTCGCGTGGGCGTAACTGACGCATCGTATCTGCAGCGCGAATTCCAGCCGGTTTTCACCGAGTCAGACCTCATAAACGTTGAGCGCTTCCATGTGTATATGAAAACAATCGTGCGCAATGAGCCGGTTCCTCCGTTTTCTGCGGACCTGACGATTGACATGAAGAAGCTTAAGGCAAGGGCAAACGAGAAGATTGCCCAGGCCGTGATCCAGCTCTCTCGGCTCAAATTCGGCAGGCCCAAAGAGCTCATCGAAGCAGAGAGCAAGGTTATAGGTGAAGGTTGGGGTGAGGAAGTTGGTGTTCCATATGTCATCCCCGCGAAAGCGGGGATCCAGAACATCTGGATTCCCAATCACCCCGCACCAGAGCAAGTACGGTGCGGGGTAGTCCCGTACCGATCTTCGATCTGGTACTGGGACAAGTTGGGAATGACACCTAACCCAACTTCCTAACCCAAACCGGCTTCCTAACCTTTTCCCTAACCCAATTTCCAACCAATAGTATATGTTTCAGCCCATAACCGCCCGTCTTACCAAAAGAACAGACTTAACTTACGATGTCTCACAATTTCATTTCAAGTGCATAAATCCGCTTGAGCTTGATTTTTCCGCAGGGCAGTATATGCTGATCCACGTACCGCTTACCCACGGCCATATCCGGCGGAAGCATTACTCAATCGTATCATCGGAAAAAGAGAAAGAGATCTTTGAACTTTTGGTACAACTTTTTAAAGGGGGAGTAGGGTCGGAGTATTT
The DNA here is from genome assembly GCA_016181725.1 of Candidatus Roizmanbacteria bacterium. GTDB lineage: Bacteria > Patescibacteriota > Microgenomatia > UBA1406 > GWC2-37-13 > JACOYT01. The sequence goes on from JACOYT010000019.1 coordinate 5,125, forward strand.
GAGAAAGCTTAAGATCGGTGACGAAGTATCCATGCAGGGCGCGGCAGGGGTTTTTACGTATAAAAACAGTCCTCGCGACAAAGTATTTATTGCAACCGGAACCGGGATTGCGCCGATTAAGAGCATTCTCACAACCGTTTTGAATCCCAAGAAACAAGATACAAGAAACATACAAATTCAAAATTCACAGTTCAATGTTCAAAATTCCAAATTCTATCTCTTCTGGGGCTTAAAGACGGCAAAAGACGTCTACTTTCTTGATGACTTTAAGCGCCTTGCGAAAGAAAACCCAAACTTTACCTTTCAAATCTTTCTTTCCCGCCAACAAAGACTTAAAGAAGACGAAGTGTTTCGAAGCGGCCGCGTTGCAGCAGGCCTCAAAGAGCTAATTCAAAATTCAGAGTTCTCCGTTCAAAATTCCGATTTCTACATCGCCGGCTACCGTGATACCGTTGAGGCACTTCGTCAATGGGTGATAGCCCACGGGGCAAAACCCGAGCGAATAACCTTTGAGAAGTTCGTATAAAAAGCCCTCACAAGCTGGTGGAGCCTCATTTTTAAGACTCAGGAAATCACACCGACGCGGTGTGATTCTTGGCTTGACAAATGAGCGCACATATTGCACCTCGGAGGTGTAAAACTTTCACAGTTTTTTGTATGTTTTCTCTGCTCTTCGCTCTATTTTTAAAATAAACACGTTATCTTCTTCTAGGCGATACATAACCCGTATTCTTCCTTTTTTCACCCGGAAAATGTCTCCTCTTCCCTTAAGTTTCTGGATATCGAGGCCGGTTGGGTCTTTTGCACGAAGCTTTAGGAGGATAGCTTTAATCTGCCGACGTTCTTTCGAAGAGAATTTTCGAAGCACTTTCTCAATCCTGTCCATAGAAGTTACAATCGAGAAAGTACTTCGCTCATCGGGACACCACCTTTTTTAATCTGGGTAAAGTCAATCACCGTTTCCCACAGCGATTCTTCTTGGGAAAGAGGAGTGATCTTAAACACCGGTTTTGAACGGCGCACAACAGTAAAAGACCCCCCTTTTTCTACTTGGGATATGTATTTCTCAAGATGGGTACGAAGCTCTTTGACTCCAATGATGTCTGCCATAGAACTTAAGTTTATCTTAAGATAAACTTCTTGTCAAGGCTTGGTGTGTACACCGGAGCAAGGTGTGTACAAAGAGACGTTTCTAAAATCCCGTGACAAAGCGGAAACCACTTATCCAACCGCGGCGGTTGACCATGGATATCACACCGCGTCGGTGTGATTTTTTGGCTTGTGGGGCTAGAAGCCTGTCACGAAAAAGTCAGAGGGGATCTGGGGGTAGGATTGGAAAAGCTCAACCTTCTTCGATACTCCGGTCTGTGAGGTTGCTTCGGAGTTTACGAACTTTGACTTTTGCATTTTGATAATTTGCCGCAGTAAGCGCTTGAGTTCGACAATTAAAACGGATTCCTTTTACCTCTTGGGGAGTAAAGCTTGAATCATACAGATCATTCGTATTTGTTCCGAAGGTATCGCCGGAATCAACAATAAATCGCTTGATTTGATAGCCTGAAACTCCTGGATCATCATAGATTACCGAAAGCTCAAGGGCGATACTGTTGCAGGATGCTCCTCCTGTGCCGTAGTAGACTGCGACGTTTCCGGTATACGGGTTGCCAAGCGCAGGATAGTCTGATAGGTAGAACGTGTATTGAGACGATTGTCATCGTCAAAGCAAGAAGCATGACCGCAATAAGCAGGATCTGGCCAGACTGGTTTGTTTTAGATCTCATAGGGGACAGGTACCCAAACGTCATTCTGGCTTGTCCCGAGCGCAGTCGAGGGACTTGTCCAGAATCAGCCATACGAGACCTGATTCTGGAGTTCTCCGATGTAACATCGGACTCCCCAGAATGACGGTGTAGCCTATTGCTTCTGCTGGTACTCATACTTTGCGGTTGATAATGATGGTAATAGTTTAATAAAAAGTTCCGGATCAAACACGATAAAGACTGCGGGCTTTGAGTTGTCGGTCACCTCTCTTTTATTCTGGAATGCGGATTTCGCATTGAGATTTCCGGTGATCTTTAACCCGTTTGCCGTATTTGTCCCGGTATCTATGGTATCTGCGACAAAGACGCCGCGCGCCTCCTTTACCGTGTCGGCAAACGTTATCGTCGTTGCAACCAGGGCAACCGCGGAGGTTGGCTTAAAGTCGGCGTTTATCTGTATCTCCCCTGCAGTTACCAAAACGACGTTGTCCTTGCCGTCGAAGGCGCTGGTGTCGGAGATTACAACGGGATCATCTTTATTCTGCCAGAAATACGTCTTTCCTCCCTCGGTAATTGCGGAAAGGTTGCTTATTGTTTGGTAGTCTTTGCGGGTCTTGAGGTACTCCCGGTAACTTTTTGGGGAAAGGTTGCTTGCGGTTTCGTAGCTGCCGCGTGCCCACTCGTTTTGCGAGACTTTTGCGGTTCCGGTGTTTATGGAAGTTGCGGCAACCACTCCCGGATCACTCCCTGAACCTCCCACGATAAAGACGCGCTGTGCGGCATCGTCATCTTGGTCAAAGGCCGTGATTAAGGCGGGGATGGGATTTGAGAGTGCGGAGACTGCGGAAAAGGAGGAGTTCTTCAGCTTCACCCACGGACCTGAAACTTGAAAGAGGAAGTCTTTATTGAATAAGATTGTTGGATTGGCACCGCATACATCAACCGCAATCGTGTTGTTTCCCGTTGCTTGACAGACTCCCTGATCAACGAGGTAGCCTTGCTGATACTCGACGGGTCGTGCCGCGAGAGTAAGGTTTTGTGAACAATCAGCTCCTGCGTAGGCATCGAAGTTCACCGTACAACTATATGATGTCTTTGTGGTGCCGGTTGATGGACTTATGGTACAGGATGAGGTGACACCCGTTCGGTTTTGAGGCGTGACCGTAATAAAGTTGGGTGTTGCCGTTTCGATACCTGCTGAACATGAGGTAGTATTGTACTCCTTGAGGGCGCCTTGGATGGTAACCGAAGGGTAGGGAGCGATTACCCGAATCGTGACCGACCGGGAGTCACCATAGGTATTGCAGCTTCCGCCATGCACCCAGACAAGATAGGTGTGTCCCACCTCAAAGGTGTAGGACCAGAAGGTCCGGGAGGTAGTGAAACATTCATCACCCTGACCGTCTCGCCCCTGGGTCTTGCCGCAGACTGACGCGGCTCCTCCTTGTTGTGTGCCATCTGTCTGGTCCTCAATGCGGACGGCATACTGGGTGACGAGATTCGGTTGGGTTGGGGAAGACCAGGTGATGTTTTGGGTTCCCGGCGGGATATCTCGCAGGCATTCTCGCTTATTACCCACCAGTAATAGCTTGTGCCTCGCTCAAAAAGGTACCGGTAGTAGGCGACTGTCGGGAGGAACCATTGGGTGACATTGTCATTGCACTCGCCGTCCTTATGGTCGGTACCTTGGGGCTTGCCGCAGGTTGATGCGGCACTCTGGCCTGGGGCATTGGCGCGAAACTTAAATCTTCCCTGTGAAGTCCCCCAGCTCCCTCGCCAATCGTAGTTTCGAAGGCCTGGGCATACCAGGTCTGGCCCAAGGTCATAGGGTCTTTGCGGGGCAGTACACCCCTCACAGACTGAGGCGGAATTCTTGAAGGTCCCGTCACAGCATGAGCCGGTATATGTGGGATCGGTGGTTGATTTCCCTTGGGGAGTGCAGCTTTTGACACAGACTCCTGCAAAGCCTTGGATAAGACTGGCGCAGCATGAGCCGTTATATACCGGGTTCCAGGCAAACTGTCCCTCAGGCGCACAGCCTTTAGAGCAGACGCCATAGAGGTTTGGGGAGGTACCAAATCAACAGGAGCCGTTGTATCGTGAGTCAAAGATATTTTGCCCCTCCGGCGCACAGGACTTGGGGGGAGGAGGGGAGCCGTCACCGCCAACAGGCGTACCACTGCAGCCTTCGGTAGTCCAGTCACCCTCTTTTTGTCCCGTATCTACACATTTTGCACCAAAAGGACCGACTTCGATCTTACACGTATGAATCGCAACAGATTGAGGACGCTCACATCGTCCGTTATGGCGTCTACAAGCGACAATCCCTTCTCCTCCCAGCGGCTCACCTAAACACAATCCAGAAGGAGGATCGCATGAAGATCCTCCTCCGACGAACGCCATTCCACCACCTACACATTGGGCAATTATTTTCTGCGGAACAATTAGAAAAATTAATGAGAAGACCGATGTCGCCAAAAATATATTAGCAAGTTGCTTGGAAATTGACATGCCTTATAGCTTTTCTAGCTTACCTCCGGGCAATAATAGTTTCAGTGTAGATAAAAGAAAGAGGAAATGCAAGAAATAAATATAATCGTTTGAAGCTTATTTAATCTGAAGTACGGGTACAGCATTTTTAATAAAAGCACACCCAACGAAAGCAATTGTATTATATGCTTCGTCAAAATCATGAAAGTCATTTTTTAAATAGGCCGGAGATCTGTTTGCTTCGGTTATAACTAAACCCTGTAGCGCTGCTTCGTCTATTTTTTGCTGAAAAAGTGACATATTTCCTCCCAATAATAATTGGAAGTTCAAATAAAAGTTTCTTACGGGAGGTGACATTAGATTATATTTCCCTTCTGGATCTCCAGGAATTGGTTTGCTACCATTTTGCGTTATAAACGAGATCGGCTTTCCAATGGTGTTCTCCAGTTTATTTAATACCTCTTTACGCTTAACAAATTGTACAGGTTTAAAATTAGAACTCTGTAAATTATTTTTGCTGGGAGCATCAAGATAAAAATTGCCAAGCTCACCTTTTACTGGAAATTTCTGAAACTCTGGATTAGAAGGATCAGCAGCGCTCGTTAAGACGGGAAGTATTAATTTTTGACCGCCGAGTGCAGGTGGAAATACGAGCCCCATAAACGTTACCGACACTTCTCCATCTGCCGATGACTTTAGAGGTAAGTTTGCTGTTCCTAAATTTATTGCAACAAATTGATAAGACTCATCTTCTGAATCAAATTCAAAAAGAGACAAATGAGGTCCAATCTCTGCGGTAAAGGTTTCGTTATAAATAATTGTGGAAAAGGTATCGTCGCCATTATGATAAGCGGTACTACGATTGGGTTCCCACCGTGGGAACCCCCAAGGACCATCACCATAGCTGCCGTAAATAACATTATTGACGCCGGAAGAGTCAGTCTGATAGGCCCAATCTGTAATGTCCTCATTTGTGAGCTTAAAGAATGCTTCAAAATTAGTTTCAAGTCGACGAAGTTCTTTCTTCCTCTTGGTTAAGGAGGACTCTTTCCCTTTCTTCTTTTTCTCTGTCTTTAGCTTTGCAGGTTTCTCCCCTGGGTCTTTCTTGGTGAGGATAGATTGGGGGAGTTCGGAGGCTGAGGCTGGGCGAAGAGATTCAACAACCGGGGTAAGTCCAAGAGAACTTCCCAAGCTTAATGCAGAAGCTGCCACGAAACGTCTTGCTTTATGTCTTTTCGGCTCTCTCTCTTTCATAGAAAAAAAGTGAAAAAAAGCTTAAATTGCAAACCTTAACACAAAACCTATAGTACGATAATCCTCTCCTTTATTCTACACTCCCTTCCTCTTATTTGTCAAGCCAAGAAAGTTACACCTCGGAGGTGCAATATTCTATCCAGCCCCGGGTGGAACCCTGAAGGAAGTGGTCCATTCGTTTAATCTATTGAGGCACACGTTTCAATCAATCAAACAAAACACGTACGTTCAATTGTTTAAACAATTGAACGTATTTACTTCAGTTAAGTGTTTAACTGAAAAACTGCACCTCCGAGGTGTATTGGCTGTATTAGTAGAAGATCTGGCTGGCGGTTGGGCTGCAGGACTTGTTCATAAAGAGCGGAAGCACCGATCCCACACCTTGTCCGCGAGTCGCAGCCGAAAAAAGCTTTTGAGTTGCAGCTCCGCATCTTGCTATATACGGGTCTTCCTTAAAGAGCGAATTGTCCTTAAGGAGTTTAAGAAGAACGATATCGCGACGAAATTTTCCAAGCGAGACTTCCGCTCTTTCTTTGAGACTCCTACAGGTGTGTGCCGATTCGTATTGATCACCGATTACCTTGCATACCGGCAATGCGTACCCATTCTTGTATACGTTTCCAACGCGAAACTTGATAGGGACCGAAAGACCAGCAAAGAGGGGATACTTGGCAAAAAGATAGACCTCGTTTTTCTCATGGATGACTTTTTTTGGTTCAAGAAAAAGGTACAACCCCTGAAGCGGTGTATCGCCCCCACCAAAGTAGCACCCCGCATTTTTCTTTACAAACGTTTTTGCTTGGCAGGGCCGAAGGGGGAAAAGAGTGAAGGATAGAAACACGACAAGCTGCACGGAGACTACGAGGAGAAGGACGCCTAAAAATATCTTAAGAAGCCGCGGTGAGAATTGCACAATACAAAAAATGTACTAAAAAGAAGGGCGGATTGCAATAAGATTGTGCTAATATGTAGCCTATGGCGCTTCTTACTCTACCCGGCCTTATCGATATGCATGTGCATCTTCGGGATCCGGGGCAGACGTGGAAGGAGGATTTTTACACCGGGACGGCCGCCGCCTTGGCCGGAGGATTTACCACGGTCTTTGATATGCCGAATAATGAGGAACCGATTATATCAGTTAAACGGTTAAACAGGAAGATAAAAGAGGCGAAGAAAAAAATCGTGTGTGATGTAGGGTTCTATGGGGGAGCGGTAGGGAGTAGTTTTGAGAGCTTAAAGGGTTTAGAGGGAAAAGTGTTTGGACCGAAGCTTTACTTAAATGTAACGACCGGTGGATTTATGATTGACGTAAAAAAACTTGAACAAATATGTCATATTTGGCATGCAAGACAGCCTATTTTAATCCATGCTGAAGGTAGGATGATTACGGGCGTGATAGATATCGTAAAGAAAACAAGCGTGAAAACGCACGTATGCCATGTCTCGGGGATTGAAGAATTGAAACCAATTATAAAAGCGAAAGAGGAGGGGTTACCGCTCACATGCGGGGTGACACCCCACCATTTATTTCTAAACGAACGTGACCTTTCCAGTTTAGGACCTTATGGCGTGATGAAGCCGCCTCTTAAATCGAAAAAAGACCAAGAGTTTTTATGGAGAAACCTCAAATATATCGACGTTGTTGAATCCGATCATGCCCCTCATACCAGAGGCGAGAAGGAATCCGAAAATCCTCCCTTCGGCGTCCCAGGATTGGAGACCACCCTTCCCCTTCTTCTTTCAGACAAGCGAATTACAATCGGCGATGTTGTTAGGCTCTGCTATAAAAACCCCAAAAAGATACTCGGTGTAAAAACCGATCGCACGACAAAAGTCGTTGTTGACACAAATTCTCAATTCATAATTCACAATTCCAAATTGCATACGAAATGCGCATGGTCGCCTTTCCATGGATGGAAAGCGCGAGGAAAAGTAAGACGAGTTTATATCCGCGAGCGAAAAGTTTTTGAGGACGGAAAAGTCTTAGTCAAGAGAGGATTTGGGAAGGTGATGTTTCCTTCTTTTAATCCATGATGCGATTTCCTCCAAGGACAACTTATGTGAATCAACATCAAGAGTAAACTGTATTGATTCTTTTTTAGGAAGTTTCAAAATCCACCCGTTTTTTGCCAGGAAAGCGGCGCAGCTTGTGATTGCAGTTCTTTTATTCCCATCGTCAAACGGATGGTTAAGGATAAGCGACTGGATGAGAGCCGCTGCTTTGCCAAAGAGCGTTGCATACAAATCCGATCCCCCAAACGTTGCTTTTGGACGCTCAACAGCCGAGTGAAGCAAGGTAAAATCATGGACATCTGGTCTACCGCCAAACAAACGAATCATCTGCTCGTGGATAACAAGCACCTCATCGACAGCGAGATACTGAGTCATGGAGTGTTTGCCAATTCTTTAAGGAGAGCCTTATGCTTCTTTGTAAAGGCGTTCAGCCATTTTTTAAACTCCGGCGAAACAGCTGTTTTTGCTTTTTTCTGGTGGGGACGTGAGGGCCTGACAATGATCGTTGAGGTTTCTTCTAAAGCCTCGATTTGTAATTTTCTCCCCACTTTCATCTTCATTTTATTGACCAACTCTTTTGGGAAAATCATCCCAAGCGAATTGCCTACCTTAATAACTTTTTGAGTCATACGAAAGCTTCTTAACGTTATAACAATGTTATAACATATACGAGGAAAAGTCAAGAGAGCTTAATGATATAAGGGTCCTGAACTAAAAAATTAATCAAGCGTTTTAAGTTTTCCACGAAAATCTTCAAGTGAATCGTATCCTCTCTTTTTCATGTAGGAGACAAGCTCCATTTGGATTCGCGCAAAACATTTTGGACCTTCTTGCATATACACCGTCCCAAGTTGCACTGCCGTTGCGCCCGCAAGAATAAATTCGAACACATCAACGCCTGTAAAGATTCCGCCCACTCCTACAATCTTAATCCTATTCCCAACGAGTTCGTAAAATTTCCTCACGTTTGCAAGAGCGGTGTATTTGATGAAGCGCCCGCCCAAACCACCAAATCCTCCTTTTGGCTTTATCACAGGCTGTTCCTTTTTTGGGTCGATGACCAACGCGTTGCCGATCGCGTTAATACAGGAGACATACTCGACGGGATATTTTTGAAGTACTTTCGCCATGCCCTCAAAATGTACAAAGTCAAAGTAGGGAGGGAGCTTCACCCCCAAAGGTTTTTTGCAAATTTTTGTAAGTTTCGCAAGACTTCTGTCCATCTCCCCAATATCATACCCAACAATCGGCTTCCCAATGGTATTAGGCGAGCCGGGATTGAATTCGATTATGTCGGCAGCTGAATTATTAAATGCTTGAAACATAGTGACGTTGTCTTGAAGCGACATCCCACAAATACTTGCAATCACAGGCTTTTTATATTTTTTCTTCAAAGTCTTTGCGAATTTTATGTATTCTTTGTATCCGAGATTGGGAAGCCCCATCGAATTTATGGAGGACTTGCCAGGAAGATCTACGTAACGCGGTTCTGGATTGCCAACTCTTGGCTCAAGTGTACACGATTTCATAGTGATCGCGGATGCTTTTGATTTCGCAATTCTTTCAAGAAGAGGAAGGGTTTCGTCTTTCGGTCCTGAGGCATTGAAGATACAGGTTTCAAACTCAAACCCGCCAATTGTTACGCCAATTTTAGGTTGCATGTGGACGATGATTATGACATGAGAGAAACACATTGTCAAGGGACTTATCTTGTATAATACTTTCCAATGAAGCTTACTAAAAAGCAGAAAAGCCTGTGTCTTGAGCTTTTTAAGATCGGGGCAATAAAGTTTGGCGAGTTTAAATTGAAGCTTCACGATGAGAATCCCAAAGCGCCGCTTTCCCCAGTTTATATCGACCTTCGGATCCTTCGAAGATTTCCAAAAGCAAAAAGGGCGGCAGTCGATGTGTATGTTGAGCTTCTTCGCCCTTTAAAATTTGATCTTTTGGCGGATGTGCCAACTGCCGCAACGCCATTGGTTTCCTCATTGTCAGACCGGTTGAGGGTTGGGATGATCACACCAAGAAAAGATGCGAAAAAGCATGGGAGCGGGGCGAAGGTGGATGGAATGGTAAGAGAAGATAAGGGAAAGAAGGCGGTCATGGTTGATGATTTGGTGACGCGGGCCGACTCAAAACTTGAGGCGGCAGAGACCTTAAAGAGCGAGGGAGTAAGGGTAAAAGACATTGTTGTTCTGATAGATCGCAAGCAGGGCGGGGGAAGGCAGCTTAAAAGCAAAGGATACCGCCTCCGAAGCGCACTCACCATGCAGCAGATGCTGGATTTTTATCTTGAAAAAGGCGTAATTAAAAAGAGGGTTTACCAAAACACCGTCTCCGGAATCACCGCCCTCAACAAGTTTTTAGGCATAAAGTAGGTCTACTTCGACTTCTTCGCTTTTTTGCAAATATTTGTCAGCGTACTATAAGCGACAAAAAGTGATGTTTGGGGCATCAAAACAACCAAATAGCCAAAAAGTTGCACCTCCGAGGTGTAACTTTTTGGCGTTTATTTCTTTTTACGAAGTTTTTGTCTTTCTTTAAGAAGCTCCTTAAGGATCGGTTCAAACTCCGTCTCTGTGAGATATTTTTCCGCATTCTCCCAAAACTCACCATAGTATAATAGCTTGATGCAAGGATTAATCGAAGCAATAATTTCTCCATTTTTTTCAAGCTTGGCAACAATTATTGCTGCTCAGGCGTTGAAGATACTAAATCCGCTCGCAGTAAGAAGTTTCGGAGCATTATTTGCAGCACTTGTTTTGTTTGCTGTTATTAAAAAGAGTAAAGAGAAATTAGATGCGAAAGCAATAAAGTCTTCAATTCCTGATCTTTCAAAGCTCATCCTTTTGCGTCCGCTTATCGGCAACTTATTTTTGGTTTATGGTCTTAGTCTTACGAGTGGTATTAAAGCGATCTTTTTCACAAAAGTTGAACCATATTTTGTTCTCTTTTGGCACTGGTTTTTGAGGAAGGAAAAAGTCCGCTTAAAACATGTAGTTTTGCTTTTCTTTCATATCGCAGGAGCCCTAATTCTTTCAACTGGAGGGACTTTTCGATTTGAGAGAACACAAATGGGCGATTTATTAATTATTATCTCTATGTTCTTTCTTTCGCTTTCATATTTTTATGCAGAGAAATTCTCAAAAAAACTTGGAGCAAAAAGCACCGTTGCGGTAACTGAGGGGATTGCTGGAGTAGTTCTTCTGCCTTTTGTATTCTTATTTGTTCCAGTCAATAAATATGCAAACTTATCCTTACTCGTCCCCTGGATGTATATTATAGTGGCAGTCTTGTTATTTACTGTTCTAAGTTTGACTTTATGGTATTCGTCGCTGAAGACAGTTAAAGGATGGATGGTTTCAGCTCTTCGTTCATTGGGCCCCATTCTTGGAGCACCTGTCGCCTGGATATTCTTTGGCCAAAAATTAACCTTAATTCAAATAGGAGGAGCAGTCGTTATTCTCGTCACTTCGTCTTTAATTGCCTACGAGCATTTAAGCAAAGAAAGTATGTAAGCAAATTCAGCAAAATTATCGTCCCCTCACGTCCACCCTATAAATTCGTTTACTTTTTTTATCCTTTCTTGAAGATCCCCAGATAAGAGCCTATAAGGGAGCCCTAATCTTGTAAGAAGTATTATAAATGCATCATGTAGTTTACTCCTGAACAATCCACTTTCTATACGTACCTCGTCGTTTTCATAAACAACATCATTTAAGTTAAGCAAAAAAAATTCAGAATATGTAGGTAGCCAAAATAGGACTCTTTGTATAAGTTCTTCTGCCTTCGTATTATTCCCATATGCTAATATATGCGCGGGCGCTGTTATCACCGACCCATCACAAATTACAAGCTTTGCACTTGATCTATGAGCTTCTTGTTCCTGTTTGAGAACAAGATTTTGTATCTCTACGTGGTTATCCGGCACCCTTCTATCGATTTCTGGGCGAGCTTTCAGAAAAATTCTGCCAGCGTCTGGAACGAAAACAACACCCGGCATATTAATAAGCAAGTTTCTATACTCATTTAATAAAGTAGTTTTACCTGCGCCCATCGCACCGACGAAAGCAAATTTTTTTACATTTTCCCTTTCCATAAACACAAGTATGTCAAATTATAGCAGAAGTATTGTTTATCTTAAGCAATGGGGAGAGGCCGGACTCAAAGTTTTTCTACGGGTTAACGTAAAAATTGTGGTATATTTTCTCTATGCAAAATGTACAAAATTTAAGTAAAAAGGATGTAGGGCTTCTTGAGGTTGCACAAAAACATGCTAAAAAATCCTATAAAAGCGGCCAAACTACAATAGCAGCTGCACTGCGTACAAAAAATGGAAATGTTTATACGGGCATTAATATAAAATATCGTGTTCGAAATACCTCGATGTGTGCAGAAAGACTGGCAATTTTTAAAGCGATAGAAGCAGGAGAGAGAAATCTAGATACAATTGTCGGTGTTAAATATTTTCCAAAGAGAGACACCTATAAAATAGTTGTTGCATGTGGTGAATGCCGCCAAGTCGCAGCACATCATGCACCTATAAAGACAATTATAAATAACAAGGGTGTGACCAAAATAGTTTCTATAGAAGCGCTACTCCCTCATGCATATAAATAATTTTTCCTTGCCTCATAAACTTTGTTTCTAGATAAAAGAATTGGTTAAGAAAACAAGCTTTGTAAAAGACCATGATATAATAATTGTCTATTCTTCTCCAATCTATGGAAGATTTTGCTGAACGATTTCCTGTATTCCATCATCATTTTTCTCAACTTAAACTTAATAGATACGTGTTTACTTTTGTATATCACTTAAACACAAATAATGCTCCCTTCTTAGAGTATTGGGTTAGACAGACAAATACATTGGCTGTTATCTCAATTCCTTATTCAGAAATCGTCGAAGTAAAAAAACGCCTCAAGAGATTGATACGAGTATTTTCACCGCAAAACTTTAATGAGATTTCTAGATATATTAAAAAGATTAACGATGCGCATACAAAGAAAAATATTATACTTGTTGAGATTGGAGGCTACTCTTCGACTATAAGTCAAAAACTGCATAATGTAATTCTCGCAGTTGAAGACACAAACTATGGCCACTGGGCTCATATTAAAAAAGGGGGACGGAATTTCCCTGTTGTCAGCATGGCACAAGCACAAGTAAAAATGCTTGAGAATAGGCTTATCGGAGAATCAATAATAAGAACTGTTGAGAATATAATTAACGAAGTACTTTCAAACGAAAGGCTTGCGAATAAGACAATCGCTGTAATTGGATACGGAGGTATTGGGAGTTCTGTATGTCTTGCTTTAAGAAGGAGAAATATTATCCCTTACGTTTACGACATTGATCCATACAAAGCCGCACTTGCACATGCTGACAGCTATAAAATAGCGCCTAGACAGGGCGTTTTGCAGATCGCAGATATCGTTTTAGGATGTACGGGAAAACATAGTGTGATGGTCAAGGACGGCCATCTTATTAAAAAGGGGGCATTTTTATTCAGTGGATCTTCTAAAAAAGTAGAATTTAGTAGTCTTTTACAACTAGAAAAAGAACCAACCAGGCATAGCGTTATTGAAAAATATAAATTTGAGCAAAATTATTTTTATATTGCATATAATGGACAGCCAATAAATTTTCTTGACACTTTGCAGCCAGAATTATTTGATATACAATTTGCTGCCCTTACGCAATGCGTAAAATATGGGCTAGAGAAAAAATTATCAAACGCCGTGCACCCTTTACCTTACACATATCAGACTTCCATTTTGAATTCGTATATACAGAACAACTATTCAAAGAGATAGTTTTAGCCTAAGGGAAGGCCTATCAAAGTTTAAGAGCTTTCTGATATAATCTCCTCATGAAGAAGAAACAGATCCTTCAGGCAACAAGAAGACATGTAAGGGGGCTTCTAAGTGGTGAGCCTACAGGACACGACTGGTGGCACATAGAAAGAGTGACTAGACTTTCAAAACGCATAGCTCAAAAAGAAGGGGGAGACCTATTTGTTATCGAACTCGCCGCTCTTCTACACGATATTGCAGACTGGAAGTTTCACGGGGGCGACGAGACTGTAGGTGCAAAGAAAGCAAGAGAATGGCTGCAGAAACTTCAAATAGATGAAGCAACGATCTCAGATGTGGAGAGTATCATCCAAAATATATCCTATAAGGCTACAACAAAAGCTTCTAAAATGAAAACAAAAGAGGGAATAATAGTGCAAGACGCGGACAGACTTGATGCAATAGGAGCAACTGGTATTGCAAGAGCGTTCGCTTTTGGTGGTCATGTTGGAATTGAGATATACAACCCAGCCATTAAGCCAAAAAAATTTGAATCATTTAAAGATCTTAAAAAAATAATAAATAAAACTACAACAATTAATCATTTTTATGAAAAACTCCTTCTTTTAAAAGATAAGATGAATACAAAAACTGGTAAAAAATTAGCAAAAGAAAGGCATAAGTTTATGGAGCAGTATTTAAAACAGTTTTATAAAGAATCGCAAGAAGCTAAAGCGCCCACGTAACGACGCCTTGAGTTATCGTAGATATCCGAATCTGGAAGCTATTTCTTTAGATTTAAAAAAATTGACTCGCGAGCTTATTAATATGTTTATAGTGCCGTACGTAATTTTCCTCCTTAGCAATTTGCAAAGCCCTTTCTACCTTTGTCGTAAGATAACTTTTATCCTTAGTTTTAATGGCAATAGACATCTCTAAGTCGCTTCTTACCTCAGAAACCTCATGGATTCTCCTTCCTTCAAGACCGGCATTAAAATGCTTGGATGCCAATTCTTTGATTTTCAGTGGATCCGATAGATGAAATATTGCTACCCCTTCCGAGATTATATTAAATAAGTTAAGTCCGTTTAAAAAATGGGTAGGATTGGTTTGCGGTAACTGATTTAACGCGGTTTTTTTAAGGTTTATAAAATCTTGCTTATCGCGAAGGTATATCATGCACGCAATGATATTTCTTAATGCAAAAAGTTTTTCGTGATTTGAGTCAGGAAGAAGTTGAAATGCTCTTTGTGCTTGATTAATTGATCGGCCATATAGGGATTTAGCTCTGAAACTGTATGAATAATTGCCAGCGACATAATAAGCACCTGCTAGAATAATATTTCCATAAGCCTCATAGACAGGGTTTTTATTTTGTTTAGCTATGGTAATAAGTTGTGAGACGATTTTTACAGCTTCATCTACAATTACATTTGGCAGTCCAGTGGCGCCAAGAGCATTTCCTTTCAGAAACAAGACTGTTCCCAGCTGTTCTAATAGCTTTTTTCTTAAGGACGCTTTTTTGACTATGTGCAAACTTTTTTGTATGTAAGTATGCGTTATATTTGCTATACTTTCCTGGTCGTCATTTTTTCCTTTTAGTCGATAATCCAAAGCTTTATCAAGTAAAGAATCAAAAAGGTCAAGAATATCATAATTAATTTGAGAAGATAAAGGGAGAGAGACTCCATATTTTTTAACCTGATCTAAATATAAAGCGTATTCAAGCTTTTCTTTTTCCCGTTCAGGTAAGGCGAGCACTTCGCAAAAAACTTCAAGTTGTCGAGGCGTAAAAAGACGCACCCCATTGAGAACTCTAGATACGACACTCGCATCGATGCCTCTGTACCCTAGCCGTTCCCACATCTCCAGTGAAAGTTGATTCAATGAAAGATTACTTCTGAAGAGGAGTTTATTCCCCGATCTTACGTAGTACTTTTTTAGAGCTTCTCCAAGATGGGTAGTCATATAGGCGCACCAATTATACCCTAACTATTGACAATTTTGTCAATGAAATAAAAGCGAGGTTTTTTAAAATAAAGTTAAAGAGAGGAGAGCGGGGGTACAAAATAGTCTAAATATGTCAATATGTCAGAAGAACGTGAGCGAAGCCAAGGACGTATAGCAGAAATCAATTACCATTTATTATGGAATAATCCGGGATTATTAATTAGAGCCCGAAAGGAAGCCTTTATTATGAAAAGAGAGTCTCTGATAGAGCGTCTTGGTGAGTGTCCCCTTCCAATCCGGATTCAGACATCCCTTCCTCTTTCTCAAAAAGAGCAGGACGCTATTAAAATTAGAGAAAGAGTGGGACGGTTTATTCTTCTTCAGGAGGTGGAGCAGACATATCACATGTACGTGTATGGAGACAAAACTACCGGTCAAGAACACATCGCGCTTATTAAAGGGCTTAAGAACGGGGAAAATGTTCCAATGCGTATACACTCTTCTTGCATAACAGCAGAAACCTTTCGTGCATCTAATTGTGATTGTGCAGAACAGCTGCAGACCACATTAGATATAATTGAGAAAGAAGGGTTTGGGGGCATCATACGGCTCCAACAGGAGGGAAGAGGAAATGGGCTCGTAGGGAAAACGCGGCAATTAAAACTTATGATCCAAAAAGGAATTGATACGGCTGAGGCATTTAGGGAGGCAGGATACCCCATTGATCAAAGGGATTATACGGTAGCCGCTGACATTTTACATGATCTTGGGGTAGAAAGCATTCGTCTTATTACCAACAATCCAGATAAAATACAACAGATTAAAAACCAAGGGGTCAAGGTAAAAGCTCGCATCCCTTGTGAGGTTACACCATCCAACAGTATCGTGCGAAAAGATCTAATAGCAAAAAGAGACAAGTTAGGGCATTTTATAAGTGAGAAAAATACACTATAAGCTTTTTATATTTGATTTCGATGGCACCCTTGTTGATTCGCGAATAAATATTGCAAACAGTCTTAATTATGCCCTCTCACGACATGGCTTTCAAAAAATTCATGCAAAGAATATTTATCCTCTGATCGGGAAAATACCTATAGAAGAAACAATAAAGAGCTTCTATCCTAAGCTCGATAGGAGAACAATTGAAAGCATAACGAAAGACTTTCGCATATATCAAAAATTACATGCAAAAAAAGAAGTTGTGTTTTTCCCCCACGTCTTAAGAACTTTGAAATTCCTAAAAAGCAAAAAGAAACAACTTGCAATATTAACAACAAAAAACGCGAAACAAACCATAAGCTTGCTTAAAGTCTTTCGCATACATACGTTATTTGATGTTGTATATGGAGGGGGGATGCCAGCTGGCGAAAAACCAGCAAGAAGTTGTATAGAGTTCATATGGGCAAAAATAAAAGAGACTATGCCATTTGAGACGGTATTAATTGGAGATTCAGAAGTCGATTGTATTGCAGCACAAAATGCTCAAATAGATATGATCGGAGTACCTCACGGCGTTGACCCACAAGACGTGTTAAAGAGTAAAGGGGCGGTGTATATTCTTAATACTTTCAAAGAGCTTAAACAATTTATTTAATATCTTTACATGAAAGAACTCTTGAACGTCGGCTACGCAGCAATTGACCAAATTAAGGGAAGGGAATATTATGGCGGGGCCGCCGCAGGAATTGCAATTAATGGGAAAAATTTAGGCTTACAGACGGGATTACTTGCACTTTTTGGATCCGATGAAAGGAGCAAGATATATTGGAAATACTTAACACGGCTAGGAGTTGATCTCTCACTCTCTTACATCAGTGATCATGTAAATCTTCCTGTGAATATTGTCTTATCTGATGAAAAGGAACATAGATGGAACGACTTTGGGATATTTCGGTTTTTCAAAGATATACAAGTCGAATCGAGCTTGATAAATCAATATAAAGTCATTCATTTAGCAAGCGCTCATTATACGCTCGTAGATAAGGTCCTTTCTCGAAGAGACCAAAAAAAAGGAATTCTTACCTACTCACCTGGCCCGAAATTATTAATAGATAAGTCATATCTTCAAAGAGAAGCTTTAGCAGCTTCAGAAATTGTATTTTTTAACCAGCGTGAGTGGGAAAAAATACAAGGGCTACTTGGCATAAATCATCCGAAAGATCTGTTCCGATTCGGTCCCCGCGTTGTGATCGTAACCTGCGGAGAGGATGGAGCTTTGATTTTTTCAGAGAAACGGGGCGATCTTCTTGAGCGGTACGTTCCAGCTTTTCGAATCGCAAATCCTGAACCAACTGGTGCGGGCGATGCTTTTGCACTGGGTTTTATTATTGGTTACATAAACAGCCTTTCTTTGGATACATGTGGGGAGATAGGAAGCGTTCTAGCGGCCGCTTCGGTAAAAAATGACGGCATTGTTGCCACCACATCTGGAATTAGGAGGTTTAAAGAAGTGTTATATCTAAACAGTGTGACGAGAAACACCTTAATTGTATGAACAAGGGTAGGAATGTTCTTATAACTGGAGCAACAGGAGAGATAGGATTTGCAGTAGTGGAGCATTTAGTGAAAGAAGGATACCGTCTGATTCTTTGTGATGTGAAAAATAATAAAAAAAGAGAGTTGAAGATCTTGAGAAAAAGATATCCAATCGAATTGCATGAATTTGACCTTCGAGACAACAAAATGACTTCGAAAGCGCTTAAATATATTGGAAGACAATATCGGGCATTTTATGCGCTCGTTAACAATGCGGGGATATATCCTATTAAGAAAATCAACGAGTATGACCTGGCATTGTGGAATGAAGTAATTTCAGTGAATCTAACTGGTGCCTTTCTTTGTGTCCTATACCTACGACCTTACGTATCTCCTGGTGGGAGAATTGTAAACATTGCATCAACCGCAGCGCATCTAGGAAGTAGGGATCCAGGATACAGTGCATCAAAAGCCGGATTAGTTGGCCTTACTAAAGCGATTGCACGCAACCTATCACGTTTTGACATCAGGGTTAACGCTATTGCTCCAGGGCTAATTGATACGAAGATGTCGCAAGAAATGACTAAAGAAGATAGGAAAGGGCTAATTCAAAGCGCTCTTATTAAAAGAGCTGGAAGACCGTCTGACGTTGCCTCTGTTGTGAGCTTTCTTCTATCCCCAGGCGCGGACTTTATCACCGGGGCGACTCTCGATGTGAATGGCGGAATTTATCTTCGTTAGCTAAGAAAGACAGATAGAAGCAAATCCACCTGCTATAATCTTCTCGATGAAAAGGATCATTCTTGCCTCCGCTTCGCCCCGAAGGAAACAACTTTTAGAGCAGATCGGCGTTCCCTTTCAGATTGTAAGAAGTGATATTGAAGAAGAACATATCAAAAGTGAAGACAGTCATCATAAACTTGCCCAACGTCTTTCTTTGGGAAAAGCACGTGCTGTAGGAAAAACACACAAAAACGCTATTATTATTGCGGCCGATACGATTGTTGTGTTTCAGAAAAGAATTATTGGAAAGCCAAAAACTGAAGCAAACGCAAGCAAGATATTAAAATTATTATGTGGGAAAACTCACAAGGTCATAACCGGTTTCACTATTATAGATTCTGAATCGAGAAAATCCGTCACAAAATCTGTCGAAACAAAGGTCAAGATGAAGGCGTTGACAGACGAGGAGATTAAATCATACGTAAAAACTAAAGAGCCGTTGGATAAGGCAGGAGGGTATGGGATACAAGAGAAAGGCGCGATGCTGATCGAGAGCATAAAAGGGGATTATTTCAATGTCGTTGGCCTCCCTCTTGCCGCCCTTTCAGAAGAACTAAAAAAATTTGGGATAAGGCCGTTTACCCAAACGCTCTCTGGGCGAGCTTTTTGATGTTTTTGTAATGCCGTACGTAATTCTCCTCTTTTGCAATCTGCAAAGCCTTTTCTACTCTTACCTTCAGATCAGATTTATCTTTTGTCTTAAGCGCCAAAGACATCTCCAAGTCACTTCTGGTTTCCGAGACCTCATGGATGCGCCTCCCCTCAAGTGTAACTTTGAAATGGTTAAACGCCATTTCTTTAATCTTGAAAGGATCTGATGTCTGAAATATTGCAGCGCCTTCAGCAATAGCGTTGTATAAGTTAATCCCGTTTAAGAAGTAGGTGTCGGCTGGAATTTTGGGGAGATGATCAAGAGCCGTTTTTTTGATTCGGAGAAAATCTTCCTTATCCCGAAGATAGATCGTGCTTGTTGCAAGGGTCCTTAATGCGAAAAGCTTCTCCGCATTGTTGTCCGGAAGGACTTGATATGCTCTCTTTGCGCGGTTTATAGAATGCAGGTATAAAGACTTGAATCTTGAACTTGATGAATAATTGCCCGAAACATAATACGCGTAGGCAAGGAGGATATTCCCTGAGGCCTCATATCGAGGATTTTTTATTTGTTTGCTGATCTCAAAAAGGCGTCTGACTATCCCCATGACTTCATTCACAACCGTCTGTGGGAGCCATACGCCGCCTAAGGCATTCCCTTTTAAAACCAATGCCATGCCTAATTGATCCAACATCTTATTCCTGAAGTTTTCCTTTTTGACGCAGCGTACAAGTTTTTCTATATACGCCTCTATGATTTCCGCAATACTTCTTTGATCGTCGTTTTTACCTTCCGATCGATAATCGCGGGCTTTTTTAAGGAGAGAGTCAAAAAGATCAAGGACGCCGTAGTCTAATTGGTGGAATGGCGGGAGCGAGATTCCGTAGCGTTCAATATTATCAAGATACAAAGCATACTCAAGATGCTCCCTCTCCTTTTTTTCCAACTGAAGGACGGTGCAAAAGGCGTCAAACTGCTGGGGTGTGAAGAGACGATAACCGGAAACAACGCGAGAGAGAATGCTTGCATCGATCCCTCGATAACCCATAACCCCCCACATCTCCAATGCAAGCTGATTGAGCGAATACAGGTCCTTGAAGAGGAGTTTATTCCCCAACCGTACGTAGAATTTTTTAAGAGCTTCTTTAAGGTGGGCGCCCATATGTCCGGCTCCCTATTATACAGGATTAATTTTAAAAAGTATTGACAACGGTGGCAATGATTTGCATAGGTAGCTGTACTGTAATACGCGCTGTGGCAATAGGCTTACCTTAAGCAACCTATGCGGGGAAACTTTATTTATAAAAGGCTTGGAGATCGGATTGTTTCGGAGCGAAAAAGAAAGCAGCTTTCGCAGGAGCAGTTGTCGATTTTATCTCGGGTTGAGCGGACGTATCTTTCACGGATCGAGAAGGGGAGGGCGAATCCTTCGGTGAGGGTGCTGGGGAAACTCTCGCGCGTCTTAAACACCAAGATCTATCAGCTTCTTGAGAACCTATAGCGCTTGACAGATGTAAGACATTGTAATACAATTCTATGAGAGAGGTAAAGATCGACAAGGAAAATCTCATTTGGGACGAATGGAATGTAAAGCATATTCGAAAACACAACATTGTGCCATATGAAATTGAGGAGTTATTGAAGAACGATTATGTTGCGAGAAAGACACATAAAGATAGGATAATGATCACTGGAAGAAGCGGGAAGCGTATACTGAGTGTAATTTTGGAACAAGAAGAGAAAGGTTATTATGTAGTTACAGCGCGAGATGCAGGCCGCAGAGAAAGGAGGGCGTATCGAGATGAGAAGACTAAAAAAACTACCTAAAAAATTCCCTGAATTCAAAAGTTACGAAGAAGAGGCAGAATTTTGGGATACACACGATCTTTCGGATATCATAAAATACGGAGAACCGGTGGAGATAAAGTTTACAAATAAACCAAAGAGTGAGGACTCAATCACAATACGAGTTCAGCAAGATTTGACGGAATCAATGGAGAAAATTGCAAGAGATAAAGGTCTTTCGGTTTCCACTCTTGCGAGAAAGTGGTTTATCGAGAAGCTTCGCGAGCATGCAAAACGCCCCCGCTAAGCGAGCTGCTCACTACGTCTTCTCCACGCCGTAGAAGCGGACGCGGTCGCCACGGAAGATGAGGTCAAGCTCTCCTGTCGGCCCATTTCTATGTTTTGCGATATAGACCTTCACCAAGCGCTTGCTTTGCTCAAGCAGATCCTCTGATTCCTCCTCGTGATATAAAAAGCAGACGACATCCGCATCCTGTTCTATTGCGCCACTTTCCCGAAGATCCGCAAGCTGTGGCCTTTTTGAGCCTCTTTGCTCAACTGCGCGCGAAAGTTGGGAAACAGCAAGAACAGGAATCTTAAGTTCGCGCGCAAGATTTTTCAATCCTTGAGAAACATAGGAAACCTCCTGCACCCGCGACTCAAAACGCCTGCCCGAATCCGCAAGCTGAAGATAATCAACAATGAGAAGCTTTAAATCTTTTTCGACCTTGAGTTTGCGCGCCTTGGTTCGCATCTCAAGAATCGAGATCCCCGGCGTATCATCGATATAGAGCGGGGCTTCAGAAAGCTCTCCCATCGTCTCGGTCAGGCGCTTGTAATCATCATCGGAGAGTCTTCCGGTCTTCAGTCTCCACGAATCGATATCTGCGTGGCTCACTAAGAGACGATCAACAAGCTCTTCCTTACTCATCTCCAAGGAAAAAAATCCAACCGGAGCATGTTCTTTCTCGGCAACGTAGAGCGCGATATTTAAGGCGAGACTTGTCTTTCCAAGGCCGGGGCGGGACGCAAGGATGAGGAGATTTGAGGCCTGCATGCCGGCAAGTTTATTGTCGAGATCAGCAAAACCGGTTGCTACCCCTCGGAGTCTTGCCCCCCGCTTTATAAACTCCTCGAGTCTTTCAAAACTTTCGGCAAGCGCTTCCTTAAGCTCAATAAATGCGCCGCGCTGGTGTTCCTGCGAAAGAGAAAAGATCTCGGTCTCTGCCTGATCAAGGAGCTTCCGAACATCCGACTTTTCATCAAAGGAAAGTTCCGCTGTTTTGGAGGAAAGCTCAATAAGCTTTCGTTTGGTGTAGTGGTCTTTTACGATGTGGGCATAGTGCTCGGCATACGCTGAGGTTGGGACGGTATTTATGAGGTCCGATAGATACGCTGCGCCCCCAATTTTTTTTAATGCGCCGTCTTTCTTGAGTTCGTTCTGAAGCGTCACCACATCAACTGGTTTCTGCTTTTCAAATAAAGAGATCATTGCGGAGAAGATACTCTGATGCTCTGGGAGGTAAAAATATACTGGTTTCAAAGCCTCAATCACAATATGGATGACTGAAGGATCAATCAAAACCGCGCCAAGCACCGATTTCTCAGCTTGGATGTCGTGGGGAGGAACTTTGAGGGCGTCAGATGCGGTAGCCATAAAAGCTAAAAACTAATATGGAAAATGTAATAACAACAACTTAAAAGTAAAAAGTTTTACGTTTTGCACTGTCCTTCGATTTCACTCAGGATCTTTCTGGATCTTGAGCTTGTCGAAAGATGGTTTTGCGTTTTGCGCTTTACCCTTTGAGCTAGTTGCTCATCTTCAGGACCACTACTTTCGTCTCTGCATCGGCAAGATCTTCTTTCTTGACTTGCAGTTGGTCAACCGGTTCAGCCGATTCGGCTCCGTATTTTTTCAAAAAATCAGTAAGCGGCGCAAGGCGCTCAAATACTTTCGGATTAAGCTTCTCATGGTTGTAGTGCATGGGGATAACGATTGAGGGTTCGAGGTGTTTGATCGCCTCCAAAGCGCCGTTTGCATCGATTGTGTAGAAGCCGCCAACCGGGATAAGCAAGATGTCGACTTCTCCAATCTCATCAACAAGCTCATCATCCGGCACAACTCCCATATCGCCACAGTGTAGTACAGAAACTCCCTCTGCCTCGATCTTATAGAGAATGTTTTCGCCGCGGCTTTTGCCGTTTTCCGTATCATGGTAGCTTTTGAATCCGAAGACCCGCACCGCGTTCTTCTCATACTCACCGGGCCAGTCCAAGACTAAAGGGGCGCCGGAGACAAGGTGGACGCGGTCATGGTCTTGGTGATGGTGGGATACGGTGACGATGTCTGCTTCAACCTTTGGAAATTTCATGCCAGTCATTTGGGGGTCATAGGGGTCGGTAACTACTTTTGCGTCTTTTGTTCGTATGAAAAACGAAGCGTGTCCTAAATATTTGATCGTCATAGGGAGCAATCAGAATAGCAGAAAAAAACCCAATTTTCAACACAGAAGCAGCTCGTACCACCTCCGAAGTGGAACAGACTATCCCAACGGCCTAATGAAGGTATCCGAGCGATTCTGGGGCAATATGAGTTACGCCGACGCGGTGTAATTTCTCATAAAAACTATTCGTCGAGGATGAAGCCGCTGACCTGATGATCCCAAAGATTTTTGAAAAAACCTTTGATTTTTTTAAGCAGGTCCTCTGGTCTCCCATCCTCCACGATCTTCCCTTCTTCAATCACGACTATTCGACTCATCTCTTTTAATGTGGAAAGTCTGTGGGCTATTGCAATTACCGTTCTTCCGCGCATTAAGACCGCGAGCGATTCTTGAATCGCCTTCTCACTTTCACTGTCTAAACTACTGGTCGCCTCATCCAGCACAAGGATCGGTGAATCCTTAAGGAACGCACGGGCTATTGCGATGCGCTGTCTTTGTCCACCCGACAATTTCACACCTCGTTCTCCTACCACCGTACCGTATCCCCTTTTAAGTCTCCTTATAAATTTATCTGCCTGGGCTTTCTTAGCAGCGTCAACGACTTCTTCTTTAGTTGCATCGGGTTTACTATAGCGAATATTGTCAAAAATGCTTCTGTGAAAAAGACTGGTGTCTTGCGGGACAAATGCGATTGCGCGCCGTAAAGTATCAAGAGTTACCTTGTGAATATTCTGTCCATCAATCTTAATTGCTCCACCCTGCACATCAAAATGCCGAAGTAGCAAGGAGACTAACGTCGTTTTTCCAGCTCCGCTTCTTCCAACAAGACCCGCCTTCTCACCGCCCGGGATGTTCAAAGAAAAATTTTCAAAGATGTTTTGATTGTCGTATTTGAAATCAATCGATTCAAAAGAGATTTTTCCTTTCGTTGCTCTAAGTTCTTTTGCTTTCGGATCATCTACGACGATATGTTTGTGAAGAATCTCATCCAGTCCCTCCTGCGCCTCACCATAATCCTGAGATGATCGAGACATTTCCGAGCCGATAAAGAAAAACGAACTGGACAACTCTCCAACTATGGCGACCACCATTACAACTACTCCGATGGTAATAATTTTTTGCTGGAGCAAATAGATCGCAGTCCCGATCATAAAAAACATAAAAAGCGCAATTAAAATTCCATTCATCACCAGAACCCATTCAAAATAAAGCCAATTTCTTAATCCTGCCTTATGTTGTTTTTTAACAAATCTTTCGATGTAACCATGCTCTCCTCCGATATATGCGTATTCATGTACGAGAGATATGTTGGAAAGTGAGTCTACTATCCTTCCTTTCAAAGTAGAAAGTGACTCCGCAAATTCATAAGAATACGGACGTAGTTTATTCACAAGATAGGCGTTTGCACCAAGAAAAACAACTGCCCAAATTGCAATGATTATACCCAGTCTCCAATCGCTCACGCCCGTGAAAATAATATAAACAATCAACGTGAAGAATAATGGCAAAAATCTCCAGAGCGCCCGCTGAAAAAGATTCACAAATCCATTGACTGCATTGGAAATTTTATTGGTAAGCGATCCTGCAAAACGATTGTTAAAATATTCCTTGCTGTGTTGCGAGAGGTATTCGTACAAAGTCTGATAAGCTGTGGATTGGGCCCCCATCATCCACCGCATTCCGGTAAATCCACTCGCTCTCCAAATTGTCTGACCGATAACATATATCAAAGGATAGGCGATCGCCCACTTCCACACCTCATCTATCTTTACAGGTTGAGTTGCAATAGCGTCGGTAAGATTTTTCAATACAAGAACAAAAAACCGATCACTGATTGAAGCTATAAATACCGCCACCAATGCAGCAATTACCCATTTTTTATGTGGCTTGGATGCAAAAATCCCGAACCGAATTGGTGACTTTGGAATATCTCCAGACATATCTTAAGTCTAACTTGCGCAAGAGGAAGAGTGAGAACTCTCCATTGCAGACTCTTATTATACTCTAATGAGAATTTCGCCATGGTAAAATCACACCGCGTCGGTGTGATTTGTGTAATTTTGAATTGGTTGGAAGGAGCAAATTTTTTTGGGAGTAATCAACGGGACTCCTCGTCAGACCTTAGGCTCGGAGGAACCGCGTTCGACGCGGGGGTGGCTGACGGGATTTGAACCCGCAACACTCAGCTCCACAAGCTGACGCTCTACCGTTGAGCTACAGCCACCAGGTCTTTTTATTGTAACACACGGTTGACATATTTTTACACACAGCCCTACAATAAAGGTATGCCGGTCAAGAAGATCGTTGACACGGAGATGCAGGAGTTGTATATCAAAGCAGCGATCGTGGGGACTCTCATCGTACTTGGTGTCGCAACGGCCTTTGCCTTAAACCGTAAACAAAAAACTCCCCCTTCGGCAGCAAAACCACAAACGCAAAAAGAAGAAATCTTGGGTGGCGAGACGAAGTTAAAGACCGACACGAAAACAGTGAATTACAGTAAGACACCCGACTACAAGAAACTTGAGACCCAAACAAAAAATGTCGTTGATCAAGTGATTCAAGGCACGCAGACCACCGTACAAAATGTCCTTGGGCAAACCGCGGAGAAAGCAAAAGAGGTAGTTGTCCAAAGCGCCTCGCAAGGCATAGTTTCGCAGATAGAGAAACTGCCGAAAGACCAACAAGAGGAACTAAAGAATAACATATGTAAGCCAAACTAGGAAAATTTAGAATTTATAATTCAGAATTAAGAATGATTTTAGAATTTAGAATTGATTCTTGATTCTTAATTCAATTCTTAATTCATAACTCATAATTCTAAATTCTATTACGGGGGGAGGTGAAGAAGATTGCGTAAGGTAAATAAGTATTTCAGTGCGCACCCAACGTATAATTCTGTGGTTCACGCCGTAGGCGGAGTAGGGTTGGGGATACTTTTGGCCCGTCCCTTGGCCGCGACACATCCGGTTCGTTGGGGAGTTGCGCTCTTGGTTTTGAGTATTTTGGGCCATGTATACGCTCATATTTCAAAGCCTTGACTTTGAGGAAACTTATAGTATCATTGAGATATGAGGCGTGCAGTTTTCATTCTCGCCACAATTCTTTTTGCAGTCTTTCTTGCAGTAGGTGCGCGTTTCGTCTCTGCAAAACCGAATTTCTCAAGCGCTAATTTATCGACTCCCGGTACCCAGCGTACGCTTGTTCTTCCCCAAACCGCAGATAGTTCTCCTGTGATATCTTTAGGCACTGCTGTTGATCCACAAACCGGAAAGAAAGTCGAAGGCCTTGCAATCATTCATTTTAAAAAGGAATTTACCCATAAACCACAGCATCAACCGGGGACAGGTGGAGCAGTAAATAAATGTTTCAGCTTCTTATCCAACGGTGCGAAATGGAGGACCGTTGAAGCATGGGTTGTAAATCCATCAAACACCAGAGGGTTGGCAGACGACTTTGTTTTCGGAAATGTAGGCGGGAATGTTTCCAAATGGGAGGATGCTGCCGATGGGGTGGTTGGCAACGGAGCAGGAGTTGACATTTTAGGCGCAGGTTCAACCACAGCTACCCAACTTTCTGCAGACACCACAGCACCAGACGGCTCAAACGAGGTGTACTTTGCTGACGTATCAAACTCCGGTGCAATCGCAGTGACTATCGTATGGGGAATTTTCGCTGGGCCACCTTCTCAAAGAGAGCTCGTTGAGTGGGATCAAGTCTACGATGATTCCGATTTTGATTGGTCTTCGGCAGGGGAGACAGGAAAGATGGATTTTGAAAACATAAGCACGCATGAGATCGGGCACAGTACCGGCATGGGGCACCCTGATGATTCATGCACCGAGGAAACTATGTACCGTTTCTCGTCAACCGGTGAAACGAAAAAACGAGACCTGAATACAGGCGATATCGCCGGTGCAAACCAGCTGTATTAAACCTCCTCAGGCCCCCTTTCTGGATAGAGAACCCTTTCTGCGTCTTTGAGAAGTTTTCCCACATCGTACTTCAACGTCTGCGCCTTTCCAACGGACTGGTTAAAAAGCTCGAGCATCTCTTCTCTCCTCTCAATTTCCTTGGGTTTCCCAACGAGCTCAATACTTGGCACGTCTAATACTCCTTTTGTCATTACAAGATTACGCAGTATCTCATGGGGAGTAGGAGTTTTTCGCTCTGTCATAACATGATAGTATAAAAAATGAAACTGGACTTGACAAATGAATTTCCCGTCCCTTATATTATTTATATACCTTATCTATGCATAGGCGCTTAAAAGCCGGTCTTTCGGTTTGCCTAGGCGTGCTGCTTCTTGCGGCAGTTCTTTCTACCCCCAAAGTTTCAGCGCTTGAAAACCCGCATCTCTATTTTGATTGGACCCCTTACACCGCACCTGACGGCCAAGTACTGGGAGTTACGGTAAGCGCCCAAGAAGGCGCAGGGACGCAGGCGACACCGTCAGCTCAACCAGTTGCCGCAACCCACAAGAACTACTTAGGACACAACTACTTCTTTGGATTTGTTGCAAATGCCGCACCAAACAATCCCTTCTACTTCTTAAAGAGGGTTGAGGAAGGGGCTTCTCTTGCTTTTACCTTTAATGGGCAAACACGGGCGCGGATGAGGCTTGAGTATGCAGGGGAGAGGCTCTCTGAGATGGAAGCAATGGTTCAGCTTGGCCGAGCAAACGTGCTAGCATCACTTGCACGTGATTACCAAAACACGATGACGCAGGTTGGAAATGCTCTTGAGAACCTTAAGAATCAGAAGCGAGACGTCCGAGTTCTCTCCTCAATAGTGGATGTTGAGGGAGCAAAACACACGCTGGTTCTTGAGGAGCTTGCCGTACGCGTTCCTCCCCAAGCAGAGCAGGGGATAGAGACGGCCCTTGCCGCAAGCGAGAATGCCGTTGATACTGTTGCGGATGTTTTGGGAAAACCAGCAGTTCCGCCCGCAGTTATACAGAGGCTTCAATCTCTGAAGGCGCAAGGTATTTTGAGTGAAGAAGAGGTTACGAAACTTGTTGGTGTGAAATCTCGCCAGGAAGCCCGCGAGGAGCTTCGAAAGTACGTTGACAATCGTCTCTTTCCGGAGGCGGATTTCAAGAAATTCGATGAAAGTGCGCTCCAATACTTTCCACAAGCATACTACGTCACTTTAGAGATTAAAAAGTTCAGAGAGCTTAAGGATCTTGAGACGCAAAAACCAGATGATGCAACACTTCGAAGAGTGCAAGAATTCGCAAGGACCTACGAACCAGGCAATGTTGTCCCGACAGAACTTCGAAGGTGGTGGGTGCCGTTGGTGAGGCTTGAGGAGCTTCAAAATACCATTCGTCCAGATCTTATTCGGGAAGACTTTTTCCAAAACAGGCCAGAGGATAGGCAGAGATATAGGGAAGTTGTTGAAAGAACTAAGCCAAGAATTGAGGATCTAAACTATGTGAACAATCTCGTAAGAACCAATCCGGATCTCCTGAACGACCCTGCCTATGCGAGAATAAAAGCACTTGGAGACAGATTTGGAACAGCAGATCCTTCGGCCGGCGTGCGGGTGGGAAGAACCTGTCAGGGTGGGACTCACTGGGTAAGCGTGCCGTTTATGCCGGATGGAGGATACTGTGTGGCAAATTACAACTACCCGCAACCAGGGGATACCGATACCACAGAGACACCGTGTCCTCCAGCTTATCACCGGACAGGCCCAGGGAGCGCATGTTATCCGGATAATCCGGGAGGACCAGGGATCGTGGGGACATTGCCTGCTCCAGGAGTCTGTCCGTCCGGATACACATGGACCACGGGTACAGGATCAGGTCGAGGCTACTGTTCTCCAGATTATGCAAAACAAGGAGGCGGATATCCGAACCCCATAGCGCTTCCCGGATACTGTCCTGGCGGGCAGTTCTTTAGAGACGGAAAGTGTGAATCCTATCCGATACCGCCATCTGGAGGATGTTCGGCTGGACAGTGGTGGAGTGGTAAGAAGTGTATTGCGCCTCGCGACTGCGGACCGGGAAGGTATCAAGATGGAGATGGAAATTGTCGAGAGGGATCAACGCGGGAAGATCAGTGTAGAAAGGCTCGAGAAGGTTGTAGAAATGTAGGGAATTCATGGTTTGATGAAGGAACATGTAGCTGTCGTTCAACCTTTGATATAGGTCCTTTCCCAAATCGTCAAACTCCTTCGCCCGGCGCAGGTGGAGGTGTCGGTGATGTCAGTCCAAATGACGGCTGTCCGTACGGATATGATAGAGCAGGAGCTGGTGGAGGGTGTGTAAGAAATACCTATCCGGCTCAAACTGGCGGCTATACGCCTCCTTCTTCTTACACAGGTGCACCGGGGACAAGTGACGGTGGAGCAGTTCCAGGTTCGCGTTGCGGCCCAGGCTATTACTGGACCGGAACCTATTGTGCGCTCTCAGGATCAGGCGGTAGCGGATCAAGCGGGACTGGAAGCTCAGGAGGAACTGGCTCAAGCGGCAGCGGAAGCTGTGGACCGGGATATTACTGGACAGGAACCTATTGTAGAGTGAGTGAAAGTGGGGGAGGAGGATATACTCCACCTTCCTCATATACGCCCCCACCGCCATCGGGCGGATACACCCCACCTTCAAGCTACTCACCTCCACCGCCATCTGGAGGTTACACACCGCCCTCATCATACTCACCGCCATCCTCATATACGCCCCCACCGCCATCAGGCTCATCTCCGCCCCCACCGCCCTCGTCCTATTCGCCACCACCCCCACCATCAAGCTATGAAGCACCACCGCCGCCCCCACCGCCCTCGTCCTATTCGCCACCACCTCCACCCTCAAGCTATGAGGCTCCACCTCCGCCACCACCAGGCGTGCAGGGCGCAGCAACCCAAAAGGGACTTTTTGAGAGACTCTTCGACTTCCTCTTCGGCAGATAACACCAACCCACCGATAACCTACGAGGTTAAAATCGGCCTATTGTAAAAATCCAAATCACACCGACGCGGTGTGATTTCTAAGTGGTAGTCTTTTTTCTATTCAACAACCGTTATGGTGCCGGCTTGGGAGGGGAAGAGGTGGTCGTGATAGCGCCAGATTCCGGCTTTTTGAAAGACAAAGCTCCATGTTTCCCCCGGATTAACCGGCTTTTTCGGATCAAATTCAGGATAGATGCGATGGGTAGGGTGGATGTTTGAAGCAGGCCAACGGGCGTCTTCGGCGGCATTCTTAAAGCTCACTTTCGCACCTCTTTTTACGGTAAGCGACTTTGGAGAAAAACCACGGTCTGTTATGGTAACAACCGCGCTCTGCACGGCGTTTGAAGAAGTTAAAGAGTTTGGAGCGTTTTGAGCGTTTAGAGAGTTGGATGTGCCGGCTATGGATGTAAATTGCGCGCACGAAACCCCTAGAGCTTTTGGAATACGGTTGCAAAATGTCGTAAGTTCTTTACCGTTTAAAACCTCTGTTGCACGCTGGGCGATGGTCTCATAGCAACGCCGCACCTCCCCACCTTCTTTAAGAAGTGAACAGAAGAGAAGCGCATCATCTTTCCCCTTGGGATCCCAGAAGGTATCCTGTGCGGCACCTGAGAGACACTCGGTACGATACAATCCAGAAGGAGCATTCTGGCAGGCCTGGATAGAAAGCCGGACGCCCTGCCTATTCATGCCGCTTGCGTCACGCCCCATACTCTGGAAACAGCGAAAACGGTATTTTTGCGGAGCCCCCATGCACGCCTCACTGATCTTTTTGAAATCCGTTCCAAAAAGCTGTACCATGCGTGATGTCTGGAGGAAATAACAGGCCCCTTTATACTTTTCAGGGACAATATTGCAGGGATACTGCGGGTTATCGCTTATGTAGGAAGTGTAGTGACCGGATGTATTTTCGGAAAGCCCCCCAACAGCATTTTCCATAAAAACGCCGGTCCAGCAGGAAGACTGGTCTTCGTAAGTTTTAAGCTGATTACATGAGGAAAGCGCATCAAAAAGCTCATAACTTGACCACGCCATAAGCCCGTGTCCGACTCCATGGATACACTGATGCCGAAAGAACCGGTTAAGTTGCCCCTGGCAGATTACTGCAAGATTTTTTTCAAGATTCGCTGTCCCTTTGTCATTGAAGAATGCTTCGGTTGCGCCATGGTAGCAGCCCGAGTGACACTGGCTACTACACAATTTGAATGCATCGCCCCGGTAGATTTTATAGGCAAACCGCCCGGTCACATGCGCTCGGTCATGACAGCTCAAACTTCGCTTTGGCATAATCTCGGAAAGTTTCTCAACAACGAATGAAGGACTAAACTTTTTAACGAAAGACAGAAGATAATTGTCGTCTTGGATAAGGCGGCTTTCATCGAAGGCGACTGTTTCGGTCTGAGGCTCTACAGCAGCCTTTCTTGTTTGTACGCCCTGCAGACAACTAATACGCCCAGACTCCGGTTGCAGTTTGGCACAGATGGTGTCTGCTTCATTTGGATTCCTGACCAAACCCGCAACTGATCGGCCAATTTCAGAATAACACGAATTTTTATACTGCCCATTAACAAGGCTGCAGAAGAGAGAGGAGCGGCCGATACCAAGCCCGTCAAAATTATGGATATTCCCAATAGCTCCTATCACACAGTCTTCTTGAGCAACCAGTGGCATTTCTTGACACATCTCCCACGCGACCTGGACATTTCGCCTCGGATCGTTTATGGTGTCGATTCCTCGCATGGATTTTTGCCAGATCGGATTCGTCGTCATAAGCCCAATGCTTTGGATACACGGTCTTTTCCCGTTGTTTGGAGAAGATAAGCAAATATCTACCGCTTTTTTAAGGTTTAAGTTGGTTACCTTCATCAAGTATCCCGCGTGATTGATATAACATTGCCATACGTAGCGGCCCTCGACTTTATCGCATGGCGCAAGCGGATCGTCTTTTGAAAAGCCCAAAACCTTATCCTCATCGGTGACTGCGGCATTGGAGTTTTCCATGAAAGAGCCCTGCCAGCAGCCGTCCTTCGCAGTCTGATTTGGAAACTGGTTGCAGACATCAAGGGATTTTTGAAGATCGTATGCCAGAGCCATCATAAGGCCGTGACCGACGCCGTGGTAGCAATATGAGTAAAGTTTGGGCGAGCGCCCGTCTTTTATGTTTTCGCAGATTGTGGTTGCAGCCTCTTTATAGGAGTTAGTTTTTGAGAGCGCGTATTCAAAAAAGCCATGCTGGCAGCCGTAATTGTACGTTGAGGGACACATAAGAAACGCTTCGCTGTTTAATCCCTTGAGTTTCGCGGTTGCCCTTCCTATTTCATGGACATGTTGGTGGTCATCAAATTTCGCATCGATAACTCCGGCATCGCGAAGATGTTGGAGGACTAAGACGGCCCGAGCTGTCCCTTCCTCGCGTACCGCAGCGCGAAGGATTTTGCGGTAACATGTGTCAAGGATCTCCTTGCCAACAAGCCCTCTACACTCGCTTTTTGTTCTGTCAACCCAATAAGCAAGATTGTCCGTATCCTTTTTGTTATTAAAATTTTGTTTTTGTGCAATGAGGGCAAAAAGAAACAGGAAAAAAACAAGGAAAAAGGGAAGAAGTGGGAAAAGAACTCCCTTTTTGGCCATTACTTTTATGATACTACATTTTCCCAGTTTGCAAGCGAACTTAAGTGTCCGATTATCATTGGACTTGACATACGGGGAAAAACATGCTAACTTATATTTAAGCAATTGCTTAAATTACTTAAAGATTTTGTATGCTCTCAAAAGCAAAAATTACCCAGATCCAGTGGTTTTTGAGGGGAGTTGATCTGAGACTCTCGGTTATCTTTGATGGTCTAAGCGATCCAACAAGAATTCGTATTTTTTCACTTCTTTTGCGGTACAAAGACCTTTGTGTTACCGATATTGCGCGTATTTTGGGCGTTACCGTCTCTGCGGCATCGCAGCAGCTTCGCATCCTTGAGATGACAGGGTTGATACGGAAAAACCGGGCCGGTCAGATGACCTGTTACACGGTTGAGAAGAGCAGTCCAATCGTTCGAACAATTGCACGGTATCTGGTGCAAAAACACCTATGAAAAAGCTAACCGTCCCAAAACTCGTAATGCTCTTCATTGCCGGTTTCTTACTTTTTCTTATTGCGAAGGTCTTTTTGTTCGGGCAGTATAAGCTTCCAAAAGGCGGCGAAACAAAAAAAACCACGATCCAAACTGCCCAAGGCAAAAGAGAAGTTATGGTAACAGATGGTGTGAAACATAGCATTTCTCTTTCAGAGATTGTATCCGGCGGTCCGCCAAAAGATGGAATTCCTCCGATAGACAAACCGAAGTTTGTATCGGTGGCAGAAGCAAGTAAATCC
>JACOYT010000032.1 GCA_016181725.1 Candidatus Roizmanbacteria bacterium
ATGTGGGCGAGGCGGGAGTTGAACCCACACGAGATTTCTCTCACTAGCTCCTAAAGCTAGCGCGTCTGCCAATTCCGCCACTCGCCCTCATCTGCGTGCCCTTCGACTCATCGCTTCGCTCCTCGCTCAGGGTAAATCTGCCATTTCACCACTCCGGCAGGCATTATATTATATCACCCCACAGAGCCAGATTACACCGACCCGGTGCATATATTGGCAAAAATTTGCTGATGCAAAGCTCCAAAATTGCACTTTTGTAGATTATAAGCGATTGACAAGCTAGCATGTAGTTTATAGCATATGGCGTTTAGAGGAAAACTCATTGAAACACATGCCTTATCGGTTAAATAAGACACAGGTTGAAAAAATATCAGATATCGCTTCCGACTTAGGCTTGGTGGCTGTCGCCTCTATCGTCCTTCCTGCGGTAGTTGACAGGCTTAATGGATTATTGGTAATATTAGGAACAGCGATGGCTTGCTTGTGCTGGTATATTAGTCTTACGGTGTTAAAGAATTATGACTGATGCGCTCTTGGTTTATTTAATACTTGCGATAATGGCATTGACGATAGTGCTTCTTGCACTTCCTACCTTAATGGACAAAAGAAGGCGTAGATAAAATACTAGGTGGCTGTCTTGCCTTCGCTTCTCGTTCCTTTTGCAACCAGGTAGCCGAAAATGAAGCCGCCGATGTGGGCGAAGAAGGCGATACCGCCTTGATTAATATCAATGGTTGCAAGTGATCCTAAACCTGCAAAAAGCTGGGTAACAAACCAGTACCCTAGGACAAAGGAGGCTGGAAGCTCAATAACCGTCCATACCAAAAACAAAGCAACCAGCGTCTCCACTTTTGAATGCCGAAAAAGTACGTAATAAGCCCCGGCAACACCAGAGACAGCTCCTGAGGCCCCAATCATCGGCACAGGGCTTCCCGCCGTAAAAACATATTGACCCATGGTTGCGATAAACCCGGCTGCCAGATAAAAAAAGAGGTAGAGAAGGTGGCCGAAACGATCCTCAATATTATCTCCGAAAATATGTAAAAACCACATGTTGGATGCGATATGTAAAAATCCGCCGTGCACAAAAAGCGCAGTAAAAATCGGAAAATAGCTATCTATGCGAAAAAAGCTAAATTGAGCAGGTATAAATGCGTATCTATCAACAAATACATCGAAATTTGGTGCAGCAAGCTCCACGACAAATACCAGGACGTTCAGCAAAATAAGAGCGTAGTTTACAAAAGGAAAGGACTGCCGGGGCGTTGAGTCGCGAATTGGAAACATGAGAAATAAAAATCAAAAGGCAAAAGTTAAAAGTATTTTACGAAACCCTGAGAATGAGGCGGCGGTGTCTGTTTGAAAATATCCGAACGGAACTGTCTGGGCTCGGCGGGCGGAATTCCCCCCACACCCCCCTTCCGCCCGCCTCGCCTTGAACCGGAGCGGAAAGGACGATTTCAAGTTTTTAACGGGTAAAACCCGTTAGCAAAATCATAACTGATTTTGCTCTTTGGCGGCAAATTCTTTCTTTGCTAAATTTTTCTTAATAATTTCTAAAGCAGCGTTGTCCAGTTGTTTACCCGAATGGCTTAACGATAAGTCGGCGAGCACTTCCACATCGTAACCAAAATCGAATGCCTCAAAAGAAGAAGCGAGAACGCAAGCGTCAATATCTATTCCGCAGAGATAAAGCTTTGTGATTTTGTTCTGCTCCAGAAAATCAACAAGTTTTCTTGATTTGAAAATGGAATAACTTGTTTTCTCGAAAAGATTACTTTCGTTTACGAATTTTTCAAGTGCGGGATGGATGTCGGTATCAGGTGAACCAAGACACTTTTTCCAATTCAACAACTTGAAATAATTCGATCCTTCGTGATTAACAAATTTTGTAAATAGCACAAAATCAAACTTATTCTTACCAATAAATTGAGCAATCTTTTCGGGAATATTCTTTGTATGCTCGTTTATAAAATAGTTTTGTACATCAATAACAATTAGTGCAGTTTTGGTCATTTTATTTTCTTCGATTTAACAACTAATTCGTTATAGCCGCTTTTCTGATCAAACTCACGCGAAAATTCCAAATCTTCTATTTCGCCGATAGCAACTTCGGCGGTTACGCCAACTACCGAACCATCTTTAAGATGACCACCAAAAGTTTTTCCGTCTTCATCCGAAAGGCAAATATGAATATGGCTATTTCCCGTCTCAACGGTCCCGACAACCGATATAATTTCAAAACTTCCTTCCCAAGTTTTTATTATCTTCGCGTTTGCCATTCGCAAAATTGCTTTAGTGAGATTGCCAACACAAGTAAGGATTATACCCGCGCGAATATTGTGCTCACGGACATATTTATCGATTTCTTCTCTAAAATTTTGACCCGGACGAAGCCGGAAAACGTGTGTTTTCATAAAGTCATTTCAATAAATCTTCAACGGAAACACCAAGGGCTTTTGCGATTACTCTCACTGGCGCGGCCTCGGTGTGTAGCTTCGCTGGCAAGGCAAAAATGTCAAGGTCACTGACACCAATCAATAATTCCAAATTTGTAAGGTTTTCTATAATCAATATTTCTTTTCCCAGCAGTAGTTTATGGACTTTGAATGGTGGCCTATCGGGGCTTGGTGTATCTATCCCGACTATTTTTACGCCAAGCTCAATCGCCTTGCCAGCAAAATCTTCTCCGATTTCGGGATATTTTTCGTAATATTCCGGCTGACGATATTTTTCCGAGAAGCCAGTCATTACTAGCAAGATGTCGCCTTTCTTTGCAGGACGCTTGTTTAAAAAATTAGCATTGACTACTGACGCGCCTCTCGCGTCAATTAAACAACCTTTACCGATAAATTTTTCAACGGCAATATCAGAAAGCCACTTGCCACCTTCAAGCATGTGGAGGGGCGCATCCATATGCGTTCCAACATGCATTCCAGTTTTTATTTGGTAATCGGTATAACCCTCTTTGTGTAAATCAGCCATTTGCACTAACTCCGGAATTGGATCACCGGGGTAAACCGGCATCTCGGCGTCAAATGTGTGTGTTAGGTCAATATATTTCATATTTATTTTAATAAATCCTCAACTGATACGCCGAGCACTTTGGCAATTTTCGCTATCATCTGAACGCCCGGCTTCTTAACAAAATCGCCCTCAATCTTGGCAAGGGTGGAGTATTTAAGCTCGGCTTTACGGGCCAAGTCGTCTTGGCTCAAACCCTGCTTAGTTCTTAATTTTTTGATGTTTTCTCCAATAGTTGCCATAGTATCCAATTTTTGATAGTATAAAAATATGTTATACTTTTATCTGTAAGATTACGATAACTCATTTTTTGATTTTCTTCAAGAAAAGCCCGCTTTTGGCCTTGACTTTATTCAAAACGGCTTGTGGTTCGACAGGCTCACCATCCTGAGCGAAGTCGAAGGAAAATTTCCCCGAAAAACGGCTGGCGAGCCAATGACTTCATTTCCCAACTGGCGGAGCATGCGGGTCTGGAACTTTTTAGTCCTTATAGCGTTAAATTATTTCTCAGCACAATTCACTCAGGCTTCATGTATTTTACTAATTCCATACCGCCCTCACGTTTTACAAACCCAAACTTTTCATAGAGGGGTATATTTGCTGGATTTTCTTCCCACGCGAATAGCCCAATTGATGCGTATTCTTTGTCTTTTACTTCGTCAATAAGCTTTTCCATTATTTGAGACCCAATCGTTTGCCGTTGGTAATCAGGATGAACTCCTATATCATAGAACATACACATAACTCCATCTTCCAAGATTCTTCCCATTCCTACAATTCTTTCCTCGTCCCATGCAGTAAGGACTAAAGAAGATTTTTCTAAGGCTCTGGTCCATTTAGTTTCTCCTCGTGGACGCCATCCAATAGCACTAAATAATTCATCTAATTGAGATGCCGGTAAATCTTTTTTTGTTGAAAACTTTACTTCTACCGGAGTCTTTCTTTCAACCATACGAGGTATTATAACAAAGGGGCGGAGGAGATGGGATTCGAACCCATGATGACGTTGCCGCCATACACGCTTTCCAAGCGTGCGCACTCGTCCACTATGCGACTCCTCCAAAGCAATAAAATTATATCATCCCTTACAGCCTAACTGAAAGCCTTATTTTATAGTACAATAAGGGGATAATGGCGAGAATTTGGCTTTATTCCTTAGTAAGCGTGGTTGCCGTAAGCCTGCTTTCCCTCATCGGCGTCTTCACGCTTACCGTAAAAGAAAAGCGCCTGCGAGGTCTATTGATGTATTTGGTGAGTTTTTCTGCCGGCGCAATGCTTGGGGACGTATTCATCCATCTTCTTCCGGAGGTATTTGAAAAGGCAAAAATTTCCCTTCAGGTATCTTTGTTCGTTCTTATTGGAATTGTTTCGACTTTTGTCCTTGAAAAATCAATTCACTGGCATCATGCACAGGTTGAGACAAAAAGCAGACGGCTTCATCCGGTTACCTTTCTCACCCTTTTTGGGGACGGCGTACACAACTTCATAGACGGAGTTATCCTTGGCGCAAGCTATCTTGCAAATATCCCAGCCGGCATTGCAACAACCATTGCGATCGTGTTTCATGAGATACCGCAGGAAATTGGAAACTTTGCGGTTTTGGTTCATGGCGGTTTCTCAAAAAGCAAGGCGCTCTTTTACAATTTCCTTTCGGCACTCACTGCGGTATTGGGGACAGTGCTCGTACTTTATTTCGGATCGCAGCTTGCAAATGCCTCGATCTTTCTGATCTCATACACATCCGGTGCGTTCATTTATATAGCCGGATCAGACCTTATCCCGGAACTTCACAAAGAAGTCGCATTTAAAAAAAGTCTCTCTCAATTTCTTTCATTGGTTTTGGGAATAGTCGTCATGCTTTCTCTCCTCCTTTTGGAAAAGTAACAAACCTGAAACATGAATATTCGGATTTTTGGAAAAACAATCCACTATACCACCCAGGGAGCAGGCAAACCGCTCCTTTTGGTACACGGGTGGGGAGGATCCGGTGAGAGCTTAAAAACTCTCGCTGATCTTGCATCGAAAAAATACCAAACGATTCTTCTTGACCTTCCTGGTTTTGGAAAAAGTGATCCCCCAAATCCAGAGTGGGGGATCGGGGGGTATGCGAAGGTAGTCGCAGAATTTTTGAAAAAACTCAACCTTACAAAGATCAACTATTTTGGCCATTCATTTGGTGGGACGATTGGGATATACCTTGCGGCAAAACACCCCGAACTCTTTGACGCGCTCGTCATTTCGGCAGCCCCCTTCAAAAGAAATAAAAAAGTCATTCGCTCTTTTCGATCCATACGAGCTTTCACTCCAAACTGGATGAGGCTCCTGTTCTACCGCGTTTTTTTCCCGGATTCAGACCTTCCCAAGTTCCCGCACCTTGAGAAAAATTTCCGAAGGATCGTTCGGCAAAATCTAAGATCCTCTGCAAAAAAAATCAGCATTCCAACCTTGATTCTTTGGGGCGAGGATGATACCTACGTCCCGGTCACCTTCGCGACAGATCTCAATAAGCTGATCAAAAACTCGCGCCTTAAGATTTTTCCGGGCGTCCGTCACGGCCTCCCCTTGTACCACCCAGAGCTCGTTTACGGGGAAATTGAAAAATTCCTATGATTTCATTACCTTCTATTCTTGCCGCAGCCGTCATCATTTTCGTTTTTGCAAAAATCCTTGACTTTACCTATCTTTTTCAGACGAAGGAGTACCGATTCGATCGGTTTTTATCTTTTGTCAAAGAAGAGGGAATATTCCATATCTTGTACACGCGACGCATTCGACTGCCTGCAAAAACCCCGCGCAATTTTCTCATCCTTCTTTTTGCAGCAGCTGCGTCTATCTTGATTTTCCCATTTCTATTGACGCTTTCTGTTCCTTTGCTTTTAGTGCGACTTTTCTTGTCGCCTGTTTCGGCGCTTTTTTTTACCGCGCTTTTAGTTTTAGCAACTGCGATCCCAGCCCGCATTCGAAGAAAACAAATCATACAGAAGGCTGATAAATTGGTCAAGAAATCCAACGCTGTTTTTATCGGCATCACAGGCTCCTACGGGAAGACTACCACGAAAGAGTTTCTCGCACATATTTTGTCCGCCAAGTACCGCGTTGGAAAGACGGAGGCAAACCTAAACACCGATATCGGCATCGCCATATCGGTTCTAAAAAACTTGAAACCGGATACGCAATTTTTCGTTGCGGAGATAGGAGCATATAAGAAGGGAGAGATTGCAAAAGCCTGCAAGATAATAAAACCGAAGTTTGCAATCATTACTGCAATAGGCAATCAGCACCTTGATCTTTTTGGATCGAAAAAAAATTTAATTTTGGCGAAAAAGGAACTCCTCGATGTGCTGCCAAAGGAGGGGAGAGCGT
>JACOYT010000033.1 GCA_016181725.1 Candidatus Roizmanbacteria bacterium
AGAGGGATACGGGAACATCATGAGAGCATAGTAGGGTTTTTTTACGCGATCGGTGTCGAGACTAAATAATCCGTCTTTTCTCCATTTCCCCTGCCATTTCTGTTCAAAATCAGAAGGTTGAAAGCGCTTCATAAGATGGAATTATACTGGAAAAAAGGGAGACTGGCAAGAAGTCCTGCTAAATATGTCATTCTGGCTTGTGGACGTCTGACGTCCTGTCCAGAATCTGCCGCTTGGATTAGCAGATTCTGGATGCCTCCGCCGTAACGTCGGAGTTACCAGAATGACGCCGGTTATGCAAGTCTCTGCTTTCTTTTTTCTTTACTGTCTGAAATCTCCACCTTCGTTTCGCTCTCTCGGCGGCCGTGCCTCTGAAACAACCAATTTCCTCCCTTTGAAATCCTGTCCGTTTAAGGTATCTATCGCTTTTTTCGCATCCTCCTCATTCTCCATCTCAACAAACCCGAAGCCTTTGGATCTGCCGGAATCGTTATATCGGATGACGTTTACCGAAGAAACAGGACCTACCTGACCGAACAAGTCGCGAAGCTCATCTTC
Source organism: Candidatus Roizmanbacteria bacterium (assembly GCA_016181725.1). GTDB lineage: Bacteria > Patescibacteriota > Microgenomatia > UBA1406 > GWC2-37-13 > JACOYT01. The sequence continues at coordinate 559 of JACOYT010000033.1, forward strand.
ATTCACCTCGTACAAGAGATTGCCAACGTATAGCCTTTTACTCACTGAAGATACTCACCCCCTTTAGAAACAGTTAACGAGTAACGAGTTTTGTGGGTGTGGACTCTCACAAAGTGGGGATTAATTCCTGAAAGTATCGATACAGATCGCAGGAAAATTACTAAACAACTTCATTCTAACAACTCTGGAATAAATGTCAAGCACCACGTCGCAATAGCTCTTGTTGACTTGGATTCTATTTATTTCAACACGGAAAGAAGAAGGGTCTGGGCAAGTTTGATGGTCTGTGCCGCTCCTTCTTTTTTCGGATTTACTTCAACCAGATCAACGCAGAGTAAGCTCTCTTTCACATACTCAACAACAGGTGCAATATCATCCGGAAACAAACCCTGTTGGGCTGGAATTCCAGTGGCAGGCGCAATAGATTTATCAAACCCATCGATATCTATCCCCAAATAGATATGTTGGTAGTTATTCATAAACTGTTCTACATTCATGAGCACGCTTTCTTTATTTTGTCTGATATACCCTCCTGAAAATACATGAGCTTTACCGGTAAAAAATTCTTGTTCTCCGGGATTTATATCAAGATTCCCGATAAACATGAGTTGGTATGGAGTAAGCTTCTTGTCAATGAGGCGGGCTATTTTTTTCTCTTCAAACGAGCCGACAAAAGGTCTCATCCACATGCCATGAAAATTACCAGTAGGCGATGTTGAAATATTATTCATATCTGGATGAGAATCGACGCGAATGTATCCGAGGCGCGAAGCATCGACCCTATCCAACACGGCACGAAGTGATGGGAAAGAAATACTGTTGTCCCCGCCTACGGCAACCTGGATCTCATCTGGTTTCAGCGTGCGATGGATTAATTCTTCTGCTTTTTTAAGTGATTTTGCAAGCTGCGAAAAATAATCCTCTTTTTTGAGTTCCTCTGGTTTAGGAAAGTCATAGGTATCAACTGCGGCATGGGGGAAATTTTTTAAAAAATCGTCTGACAAGATTGCGTCCCCCCCGTATTCTACTCCCAAGTTGAGCTCTTTCTGGCGATGCGGAATGTTGGTCATGCCAAGACGGGATCGAAGATTATAGAAATGCGGCTTCATTTTTAAGAAAGGCCCATCTTTTTTCTAACTTCGGAAACAGTTTGACGTGCTATTTCTCTTGCTTTCTCTGCGCCTTCTTCAATTGCTTTCCGGACATATTCTGTGTCTTTTTCGATTTTTTTCCTTTGTTCTTGAATAGGTTGGAGTTCCTTGTAGATCGCCTCGGCAACAGCGTCCTTCATCTCTTGAAACTGAAGGGTGCCATCGTTGAATTTCTTTTTAAAGTCCTCTGTTTTTTTGGGAAGAAATAACTCCGCGAAGGTAAAAAGTGCTTTTATCCCCGGCGTCATCTCGCCTCCTGCTTTTGTTGCCGTGGGGATGGAACGGATCTTTTTTTGAATTTCATCTTTTGTATCGGCAAGGTTTACATAACTTCCCTCAACGCTCTTTGCCATCTTGCCCTCCCCCTTCAAGGAAGGAATATATTCGCCTTTTGTTGAGAAGCGTTTGGGCTCTGGAAAGTCGGTTCCATACATCTGATTCATCTTTCGAGCAATCTCCCGCGCAACCTCAAGATGCGGCTCCTGATCTACTCCAACCGGCACTAATTGAGGTTTATACATAAGAATGTCGGAGGCCATCAATACCGGATAATTTAAAAGCGCCATTGTTACATTCTTAGGATATTGTTTTACTTTTTCTTTATAGGTTGGTAAATGCTGCATGCGTGCAACAGAAACTAGTGTTGAGAAATAATAGGCCAACTCGACGTGTTCCGGAACCATTGACTGGATAAAAATCGCGCTTTTTTCCGGATCTAAACCACAGGCGAGATAGTCGATGACAACATTCTGTACCGACTCTTTTAGAGTTTCTTTATCATATGGAGTTGTAATCGTATGTAAATCGACCACCATATAAAAGCACTCATAATTAGGGTCGCCTTGAAGCTCAAGCATTCCCTTCACCGCACCCAAGTAGTTGCCTAAGTGGAGCCGCCCGGTTGCCCGAATGCCCGAAAGAACGCGCTTTTTCATAGACATCATGATATTATATAATTTTTAGTATTAGTTCTGTACTTCATAATATAAAAAGTCACCTTTCGGACTGTATACTTCACTCGCCTTATTTTCTTTTGAGTTTGTAAGAAAATCAATATAGTATTCTATTTTGAATTTTTTTGTACCACTTTTTATGTATACAACTGGAACTCCATGGTGCGGAAAAAGCTTTGAGCTTGAAACGGTCGGCCTAATACCAACCCTTCCTTTTTTCGGACATAGACTAAGCTGAAGATAATTTTCAATCTTATTGCGGTACGCTTGTTCTTGCTGCAACTCTGTAAATGCGAGGTATTTATAGGCGGTTTTAAGCAATGTTCTATGTTCTTTCACCGTCGCAGTATTAGAAAATAGTCTATTAATAAGCTTTCGAGATTCCAGTAATGTCAAGCTATTTATAGGAAGACTTAATGCTATTGTAGGAAGTATGTTATAAAGTTTGGTTTGATATAACGATACATTTTTCTCTATATAACTGGCCTCTTCAGTCAATTTTTTCTTATATTTTTTCTCGTCAGAAGCGATTAAAGAGGATAACGAGATGAATTTTATATATTCTTTAAATCCTAACATATTGGTATATTCTGCAAGCTTTTTTTGCGTTGTCTTACATATAGAATTTTTTACTTCAAAAACCGTGGCGAGTGCGTTGGTTTCTTCGGCAACATTTATCACTAATCTCTTTTGGGTGTGTTGAGAAACTTCCTGACATAATTTTCCGAGTCTATAAATAAACATACATTCTCCAAAATCTGGCAAGGTGTGATAATTGGTTTTAATTGGCACTGGACATTTGAAGGGAAAACCAAGCAGCAAGCCCTTTATATACTTCTTATTTTTTGAAAGTACACGCTTAAACTCTTCTTCTATATTTTTTTTCGGACCAATCGATATTAAGTTGTCCTGGAAAAAAGAAACCATAGACTGGTGATGATATTGGACTGGGTCGAGTTTTTCGCAGAGCTTTCTTATTGATGTGAATGATATACGCTTCTTGAAAAAACGACCTTTGTGAACAGGGGTTGAAAGAGGATGTTCGAAAGGAACTGCCCCAGAAATTAGTGACTTTACCCTATTTTTCGAAAATTTAAGTTGCATATCATTTACCCCCAAAATTGATAGCTCCAAAAGGCAGAGGTCCCATGTCTTGACATATAATAGCGCCCAAATTCATTTCATCCGCGACTAATTGAAGCTCGCTAAACGGCGTAACTACGATCTTGGATGTTCCTCCTTGCAAAACTCCGATTCCATGCTGTGGTAATATAGAAGGTTTATTAAATATGTCAATGTTGAGAACTTCTAGTCGATTAGAGCCTGTAACGGAACAGTAGATAAAATTTGGGCCTAAAACCTCTTCAAGATATTCATAAATGAGACTTCTTCCAACCGAGCTTGCAGCATGTTTTGCTCTGTGTAAAGCAACATAACTTTTTGCCATTTCTTCGGGTGTAATTCCTGCATTTTCTTGTTTTTCAGTTATACTTCGTTGCATAACGGAAAAATAGGGAGCAAATTCTTGGTAGTTTAAAGAAGCTCTTATCTGAAGAAAAATATCCTCAAAATTAGGGCATCTTCCTACTATCTCCTCTAAAGAAAAAAGCTTAATATTACTTTCTCCTATAACTCCGGCAAGATATGAAATATGAGACTCGTAATTCTTGATTACTTCTGCTTCTACATCAAAGATTCCACCGCGTCTGTAAAAACCGCCTTCCGTTAGAATTGTAAATGTAGCTCCCGGGGGATAAAAAAGTTGGATGCCTTCTATTATTTCTTTTAAATGATATAGAAATCCTAACTCTGCAATGTCAGGAACAATAGAGCCACCGCATTGATCGTTTCTTGGATTTTTATGAGCAATCGCGATCACAGCAAAATGTAAAGGAAGATCTTTTTTGACCTGCTCGTCTATATTTTGTGCAATATGTGGAAGCACAAGTCTTCCACGTCCTCTTCCCGACTGGACTTCATGAAAAATAAAACTCTTCAGATCTGTTGACCGTGGAGCGTGATTCTTATAGTTATCAAGTAGGCGAACGAGGCCAGACACATGAGGAAAGGTATATTTTTCCTTTCGAGTCAGTCTATTTCTGAAGTCTCCAAAGTCATTGGATGGAAGACGTAAGCCAAACTATCCCCTCATCAGAAGGCAATACTAAGGACCCTCTGACAGAGGGGGCTCCTATTAAATGTATCTCTTTATTTATCATATGTATTTAAATCTTCCCATTTTTAATTCTCGTGAGCCGCGGGTTATTGTCGCGACTCCTGCCCCAAGTTTTTTAGCAATAGTATGCTGCGGAATGCCCCGCTTAAGCATCTTTACTATCTGAAGCCTCCTGGAAATTTCCTCAAGTTCCTTAGGTGTCAAAATCCCATTAAGAAAATTTAGCATCTGTTCCTTTGTCTTCATCTGCATAAAAGCTCCAATCAGCTCATTCTGATTTTCCATATCATACTAGTATACTAGCATTATATGTAATTGTCAAGAGATAATGATGACTGTTCGTTGATTTTGAACCTCTAAGTCACTATACTTTCGGTATGAATACCGAAGAGAGACTCAAATTGATTAAAGAGGTTGGGGAGGAGATTGTGACCGAAGAGGAGCTTAAGAAACTTCTTTCCTCTGGTGAGGAAATTGTCGCGTATGACGGATTTGAGCCTTCCGGACAGATGCATATTGCCCAAGGTATCCTTCGCGCAGTAAATATCAATAAGATGATAAAGGCGGGGGTCAAATTTAAGATGCTTGTTGCAGACTGGCATGCATGGGCAAATAAAAAAATGGGCGGCGATCTTGAAAAGATTCAGACCGTTGGAAAGTACTTTATAGAGGTGTGGCGGGCCTGCGGCCTCGATATGGAGAACGTTGAGTTTGTCTGGGCTTCAGAGCTCGTTAAAGATCCGGACTACTGGAAACTCGTGCTTCAGGTTGCCCAAACCAACTCGATAAAACGCTTTGTTCGCACCGCTGAAATCATGGGGCGGGAGGAAAGTATGGACCTGACCGCAGCCCAGATCATTTATCCCTGCATGCAGACAGCAGACATCTTTCTTTTGGGCGCAAAAATCACCCAGCTTGGGATGGATCAAAGAAAGGTAAATATGTTGGCCCGCGAGATTGGGCCGCAGCTTGGATACTGGAAGCCTGTTGTGGTGAGCCATCACATGCTACTTGGACTCACCAAGGAATCCCTTAAAATGTCCAAATCAAAACCGGATTCTGCTATCTTTATGACAGACACACCAGATGACATAGAACGAAAAATTATGAGAGCGTGGTCTCCAGAGGGAGAGGTAAAGAACAATCCTGTTCTGGAATACTGCCGTTACGTGCTGTTTGAGTCTCTTGATAAGCCCGGGACTAGTAAGCTTGTCGTTGAGCGGCCAGAAAAATTCGGCGGGCCTGTCATCCTGAACTCGTTTCAGGATCTTGAACAAAAGTATGCCGATAAACAAATCCACCCTGAAGACCTAAAGAAAACTTTAGTTACGTACTTAACTGAAGTGCTTGGGCCGGTGCACAAGCATTTTGAACAAAACCCCTACGCCCGCGAACTCCTCCAGAAAGTCCAATCCTTCAAAGTGACGCGCTAGTAACGCCCCGCTTCCAACCTGCGAGGTTAGAATTGGCCTTCTGGGAAGGTCTAAACTTAAACTCTCAGTTAAACACTTAACTGCGGATATGGAAGTTCGATTGTT
>JACOYT010000020.1 GCA_016181725.1 Candidatus Roizmanbacteria bacterium
GCAAAAAATTGGTATCTTCGCTTTCTGACATTATTGGTTTGGATCCGTACTCTTCGAATCTCTTACTTTTTTAATATTGAATTTTGAGTATTGAATGAAAATTGGTACTTGAAAATTGAAAATTTCTAATATGTCGCTTGTATTGTGTACGTTAAGTCTTCTTTAACCACAAATGCTTTTTGAGGATAGAAGGGGAGGCGTCTTGTTATCCTATCTTTTGGTATGAGAACCTTGCCGACAAATGCAGGAATCTCCTCATACGTTTTGTTGTATATATATACCTTATTTTCATCGAAGTAGTATTGGGCTAGGAAGTAATCAAGCTCGGTTGATACATATACGAGGTCGTTTGGTCCTGAAAGATTCTTGATCTCGCCCATGAGATTTTTTACCGGAGCTTTTTTACGATGTACCAGTTGAAGATTGGTATAGTGCAAGGCAAAAGCAACAAGAAGGACTACAAAGAGAATTTTCATATGCGTATCGAAATGTTTGAATATAAAGACAAGAAGCAGGAAGAAGCCGACTGAAGAGAAGATGAAATACCGGGGGAGAAAGAGCGGTTTTACAAAAGAGAGAAAATATGCGGCAAGTGGCGTAAAAAATGACCATAAGAGAAGAAGATATAAAAGATCGTATTTTCTTTCCCGCTCTTTTATTATGAGATGAACTCCTTTTAAGATAAAAAGGTAAAGGATGATGGCGCCAGGGAGGAGAAATCGATCAAAAAAGGCAAAATCAAACTCATATCCCAAATACAGTATCGAAGGAAGATTCCAAATACTTTCGTTCTTAGCCGGTAAAATCCAAAACCCTTGCGCAAAAAGGGCGTTATTGGTAAAGAGAAAGATGACCCAAGGGATAAAAATGAAAAAAGAAAACGCCATGGCTTTGAACTTTGCTATCTTCAGTCTTTTTGAGTTTGAGTTGAGCGCTACGTAGAGCAGTTGGGACAGAAGAACAAACACCATAAAGTAGTGCGTATAGAGTCCAAGGATCGTTGTGAGAATATACCATCTCCTTTTTTCAGTCTGTAAGAAGTAAAACGACATCGTTGCAAAGCAAGCAAACATCGCATACATCCGAGCCTCAAATGCATAATAATTTAGGAAAGGGGAAAGAAGAAAAAGGATAAGATAAAGTACCAGCCACCGTGTTTTTACTTTAAGCACGTTTCGTAAAAAAAGGTAAACAAAAAAGAAAGTCGCGGCATAGAAAAGAAGAGAGAGTGAGCGAATTGCTATTTCCGATGTACCAAACATCTTCATCCATATATTAAGGATGAGATAGTAGAGAGGTGGGCTGAAGTCTTTTGGACTCAAGGTTATAATCTCGGAAAGACCTCGTTTTGCAAAAAGATAGGTATATGCCTCATCCCGCCAAAAGTCCCACACAAAGTAGGCAAGAGGAGTTTTAGTAAAGAGAAAATTAAGCATATATGTCATCATGAATTCAATTCAGGATCTGCAGATCCCGAAACAAGTTCGGGATGACAGAAAAAGTTTGATGCTCAAACTTTTTCTGTCACCTTATACTGAATTTTTTTCCCAAAGATAATGCGGGTGTGTGCTTCAAGAGCAGGAAGAGAGGAGAGGATGAATGATACAACTGGCAGAAGATACCACTGCACGATAAGAAGGGGAAGGTTGGCAAGCCGAGTCTTTTGCGCAAGGCGCCGTCTCAGCTTTACATCAAGATAGGTATATACGAGAAGAAGCGCTGTTGAGACCGTTAAGATAAGACTTGAGAGCTGCGGCAAGAGAAAACCAAGAACCGTTCGTTTAAAAACAGGATTTATCAAAGGGGGGATGAGCGCGCTTACCGTGAGGACAAAAAATGAGGTTGGCCATAAAAGATGCGTTTCAGCAAGAAATACGATCTTCTTGAGTTTTACCCACGGCTTGATATGGGGCGTAAGAAAGGAGTGTTTAAGCGCATAGCCGATGTCTGAAACTCCCCATGCCCATCGCTTTTCTTGTTCGTATCTGTTCACAAGGGTTTTTATGAGTCCACCAGAGTATACCGCGTCGCCATTGACGATGGTATAAAGCGGCATGGTCCGTACTTTGTCTCCATATTTGAAAAAAGCCTGTAAGTAGATATGCCAGTCCTCCGGGATAATATCCACATCCCAAAATCCTATCTTGTGAAGAAGCCAGAGACTTGTTGAGTAGGTTGAGATCTGGATGAGTTTATCTTTCCGTGACAAAAAGGCAAGTCGGAGAATTGACGAGAGCGTTGCTTGCATGCGCACAACAAAGGGGAGTTGTGGGAAGTTATTGTGAAGCATAACTGGACCCCAATAAAAATGATAGAGACGGCCACCATCTTTCAGATACTGGTAGGTAAGATATGAAAAATAATTTTTTGGAAGATGACTGTCTGCATCACAGATTGTTATTAAAATATTCTCTCGGGAGACTTTCTTTCTTTCAAGCTCCGAATCTATAATTTTCGCGGCATAGGTCTGGTTGCTTGCTTTTCCTGCAGCTTCCCCTTCTTGGAGCTTGTGATAGGTTACTTTTACTTCGTTAAAATGTTTTTTGAACTTAGCAACGAGCGCTTTTGATTTCTTTTGTGCTTCTTTTTCGCGATCCTCAAATGCAAGGATAAGATGGAGGTTGTCGTAAGGGTAATCATTTTGCGCGAGGGCATTTATAGTTGACTCAAGCTTATGGAGCGGTTCCTGGTACGTTGGGATTATGATGTAATGTTGGATTATTTTTGCTTTACTTTGAGATGTCACTTTTTTCCGAAAGGGGATTCGTTGGTAGATAAGGATCATCTTGTACGAGAGCGATGCAAAATAGACTGTTTGGGTAGCTTTATAGAAAAAGTAGAGATCAAACGCAATAATAAAGTAGGCAACGACAGCCGGATGAAACGGTGAAAGCCATAGAGGGAGCGTTATAACGAGCCAAGTAGTGGTTGGAATGAGGACGTCGAAGAAGCGACTTAAGAATCTTGATCTTGCGATCCGCTCCGCCATAAGGATATTATAATGTATAGCGAGTAAGGTTGTCTATTGACATCTACCCCATAGTCATGATATACTTCTTTCTTATATGGCAATAGAACTTGCACGCTACTTAAGCGATCAATTAGCCCGGCTCCCTAAGGATCACCCTGATAGGAAACTATTTGAGACTGATCTTGCTCGGGTCGCCAAATATAATGAACGAAAGAATCGATCAAGATCAACCGAGACTCCATCAACTGAGGCGCCTGTCTTCACAGAGCGCACACGTGAAACACTCGAAGCTGCTGGTGCACTCATCTATGATAAAAAAGGTGAATCCATTGAAGACCAACTCCAAGCCGGAAGGAACTTCTGGCATGTTGTTGATGTTGATCGAGTGAGAAAGACACCCTCTACCTTCGGTCAAGTTGCTATCTTTCCTACACGACATGAGTTTTTTCTACAAGGTAGCTTTAATCGATCATTGCCCAAGCAACTGATGCTTGCTGAAGCCGATGCAGTAGATCTTCGAGAACGCTTGGGAGATGAGCGTGTTGACATAGTTATCCCAAAAGTAGCAGCTGATATAACTGATGTTACCTTTCAACATCTTGATGCAACTGGTCAGCGACTTTTTGGCAATGAGTTTGACCTTCTGTATGGTCGAACCCAAATGCCAACCACTGGTTCCGTCGTTGCCTCTGTTGGCTACTTCGGTGCTGATGACGGTCCGAGCGTCCACGACTGGTTTGCTGGCTCTGGCTCTCCGCGTGTTGGAGCGGTGCGCTGGGTAGTGCCTAAGTAAGTCTTGAACATTGGATTCTTGATATTTTTGCTTTTTGTTTCTTTGAGCTTCCAGTTTTTTACTGCCAGGCTTCGCAGATCATGCGGAAGGGGCAGAAATCGCACCACGGGCCAACATGGGGCGGGTAATCTCCCTTTTTGATCTCACGTACGGTTTGTTTGACCGTGTCTTTTACCTTTACAATATCTTCTTCGGTTTTTTTCATTGAGAATTTCTCAAGATTCTGAAGATAGTAAAAAGAGAGCGTCACCTCGTCAAAAGGTTTGTTGTAGAGTCCTTTATCGGTTGCAGCAAGAAGGTAGATAGAAAGCTGCAAGTTTTCTTTGAGCTCCTTCTCTTTGGGTATTTTACCTGTTTTGTAATCAATAATCTCGATTCCGCCCCTTTTCATATTGTCAACTCGATCAATTTTTCCCGAAATCGTAATATCTCCAACTTTGATCTTAAAGACTTTTTCCAAATCGATAATCTTAAGATCGGGATTGTGGAAGGTCTTAAAGTATCGCGTGAGCATACGTTCTCCCTCCTTCTTCATGCGGTTCTCGTGGGTTTTTGAAGCGTAACCGATAGGAACCCATGATGCCTTGTATGACTGAAGGAGCTGCTCAAGACCTATTTTTCTGTCTCGTAAAAATTCTTGGTAAAAAAGCTGGAGTGCCTTGTGGATGGTGGTTCCAAACGAGGCGGCAGAGGTTGGTATCGTGGGGATCTTCAAGATATATTGATATTTATAACGAAGTGGACACAAGAGGTATGTTTCAAGCTGTGAGAATGAGAAGGCCTCCGGCAGCTCACCTTTTTTTATCGAAGCCTCTTGTGTTTTTTTAAAGTCAAGCATCGCAAAGGCTTTTCTTTCCTCTTTCTTTTCAGCAAGCTTTTCCTCAACGAAATCTACTCCAAGTGTCTCAAAGACAAAGGGGGAGAGTTTTCGCTCTCGTATCCCTGCGCCGTAAAACTGCGAAGCGGTAAGATACGCGCTATCCATGGCCCGCGTCAACCCCACATAAAACAGTCGCCTTTCCTCAAGAATATGGTAGTTCCCGATCGGCAAGATTTCCTTAATGAGCTCTTGAGGGATTGGGATTTTTTCTCTTCTCTCGCGGGTTGGGAAACGTCCAGTTGTCAAGTTCGCAAGAAACACAACCGGAAACTCAAGTCCTTTTGCCGAATGGGCGGTAAGGAGATTCACGGCATCGTAGGTAGTCGTCTCATCTTGCATGGCAAACGGTGATTCCCCAAGCTCCATACTCATTTTTATGAAATCAACCACGGTAGGTACTGAAGCGTCTTCGTGTTCTACCTCATATTTCTTCAACTTATCAAAGAAGCGTGAGATATTTACTGCAATTGTCTCCTCCTTAACGGTTTTGTAGTGGGTCAGACGACGCAAATATCCGGTATCCTCAAGAAAATAATAGAGGACTTGTCCTGCGGTATCTTTCTTGACACGGGTAAGATGGCGAAGGATCATTGTGTAGATCTTATAGAGCTTTTCCTTGGACTCAGTTTTCAAAAGAGGCAGATGATCTTTATAGATCCCAAACTCCTCCCGCGCCAATTCCTTCATGTGGAGCCCCAAGTAGATTTCTATCGCATGAAACAGGGAAAGGGAAGTCTTTTTTGAAAAAGAAAGAAGCAGCGCAACATCTTTTTTATCCAACTTGAAAATTTCCATATCCAAGACACGATACAAGGAAACAGAATCTTCAAGATCAGATAAAAAGGTGAGATATGCGATAAGGTCTTTGACTTCCGGTTGCTTAAAAAGCATGCCAGGTCCCAAAAATTGAGAGGGGATTCCACGCCGGGCTAACGCTCGGTAGAAAGGATCGGCATGGTTGTTTGCCCGAACAAGAATTGCAAAATCAGAGAAGGCGTATTTTTTTTTAAGTCGCAGGACTTCCTTTGCGATAAACTCTGCTTCTTCCTCGACACGATCAGCAAGAAAGAAGCCTACTTCACTTGTCTGATTATTTCGTACAGAAATCAGGTTTTTCGAGATACCAAGGTGCGCCTCAAGGGTGTCGGGATCATTGTGTCTTATCAGTTTATATGCGGCATCGAGAAGCGTTTGACTTGAGCGATAATTTTTCTTAAGGGTCACCTGTTTTGCAGTCTTATAATCCTTCATAAAGGTAAGGATGTTTGAGACCGAGGCTCCTCGAAATTTGTAGATTGCTTGCGAGTCGTCGCCAACCACCGTAAGCTGGGGATTAGTCTTTGGGGGACAAAGCAATTTTATAAGATCGTATTGAGCTATGTTTGTGTCTTGAAACTCATCGACAAGCACATATCGGAATTGCTCTTGATATTTAAGAAGGATATTTTTTCGTTTTCGAAAAAGGACAAGAAGATAGTATAAGAGGTCTGAAAAATCAAGACAGCCTTCTTTTATCTTGATTTTTTGATACGCGTCGTAAGCATGTGCTAATTCTAAATTTTTTTCTCGCTCTTGTTGCGGGATGTCAGATCGCTTTCGCTTTGCCCAGGTAAGGTATTCTTCTGGACTGATATCTTCATCTCGCAAACGGGAGAAGTGTGCAAGCAGCGCCTCAAGAAACTTATTGGGGTTTCCCAAAGGGCGAAAGTACTTGAGATTGAAGAGAAAGAGACGGTTTCTTAAGAAAATAACTGACTCGGCTTGAGTTAAGAGCTTATAGGTTGGGGTTAAGCCGATATGCGCTATCTCCTCGCGAAGGATCTGATCGGCGAAGGAGTGAAAGGTTGAGATCCACATCTGAAAATAGCCGTAAGGGAGAGTTTTATCTACGCGATCTTCCATCTCAAACGCTGCCTTCTCGGTAAACGTCAAAGCAAGGATTTCCTCAGGTTTTGCTTTCTTTTTTTCAATAAGGTGTTTTACTTTTTCTGCGATGACGTAAGTTTTTCCGGTTCCTGCGCCGGCAATGATAAGAAGAGGCCCTTTATCATAAAAAACTGCCTTTTTTTGCTCTTCATTCAAAGAAACTCCGTTGCCCAAAGCCGCCATACCTTCCCCATTGTAGCACAAGAGCTAAAGTTACACCTCGGAGGTGTAACGATTTGCGGATTATTTTTTTGGTTTGTCAAGGTATGCCTCGTAGAGACCGGAGACAACGAATACAACAACAAGGATGAAAAAGAGGGGAGGAGCGATCACCATATTAAAACCCGGATAGTTTAGGAGGTGGCTAAAAACAAACGGAAGAGAGACCGCGTGAAACGAGAGCTGATATGTTTTTGCAAAGCTATGTTTTTTAGTAAAGAGGCGAAATACCAGATAGCATACCGCACTAACCACAAGAAGATATACCAGGTAACCTAACGTGATAAATACGGGAACGGCAAAGACGGAAACAACCAAAAGAGCCAGAACAAACCAGATTGCAACCGCCTCAATCACCGATACAAACCGGTCAACATTCTTTTTTTCAAGAACAAATTTTCCATCTTGTGGATAGGGGAATATGCGTTCTTCAATTTGAAGTTTTTTATTCAGCACGATGTGTTTATTAGTAAAGAGAATATACGATTGATACTCATTGATTTTTTCAGCCGCTGCGCCTTCATCAACTACTGCAACAAGCACATTTTTCTCATCTTGTTTCACCCTGAAAAAGTAGGGCCTCTGGTAGTTTGAGAGCAATCTGCCGCCGCCTAAAGCTATCTTAAGATCTTTTGGATACGATTTGAGGCTTTGTAAAAGCGCGTTGAAATCTGATGCGACATTACTTTGATAGGCGCGTATCGCAACGGAAAGCACAAGGACGAGATTGGTAAAAAAGACAAGGACAAAGAAGTATTTAAACGTAAATGAAAAAGGGATCTTAAGAAGTTTTCGGTAGTAGACAGGTTGCGGGATGAGACTGTTTTTAAGAACATGAAAAAAGGTCTTGACTTTTCGCATCGTGGACTTTATGATAGATTTTTAAAGAGAAAAAATCAACTCCGTTTGCAAATTTCTCTGTTCGGAGATATAATTAATCTCATTATTTTTTTATGGCAGAAGGTGTATTTCAAAGAACAAAGCCGCATTTGAATGTTGGGACGATCGGTCATGTCGATCATGGGAAAACCACATTGACATCTGCAATCCATACGGTACTTGCAAAAAAAGGCATGGCAAAAGCCCTCAAGTACGAGGATATTGACAAAGCTCCTGAGGAAAAAGCAAGAGGATTGACCATCAACATCCACCACTCCGAATATGAGACAGAGAAAAGACATTACGCGCATATCGATGCGCCAGGACATGCGGATTATATTAAAAACATGATTACCGGTGCTGCACAGATGGACGGAGCAATCCTTGTTGTATCAGCTCCTGATGGTCCGATGCCTCAGACAAGAGAGCATATCCTTCTTGCAAAACAGGTAAATGTGCCTGCGATTGTTGTTTTCTTAAATAAAACAGACATGGTGCAAGATAAAGAGATTTTGGATCTTGTTGAGATGGAGGTAAGAGACTTACTTAAGAAATATGGGTATCCGGGAGACAAAGCTCCTATTATTAAAGGCTCTGCTTTAAAAGCTACGCAGGGTGATGCCGAAGCAGAAAAAGCGATCGAGGAATTGATGAAGGCGGTTGATGAGCATATTCCTGAACCTACCCGGGATGTTGATAAGCCCTTTTTGATGCCGGTTGAGGATGTCTTTACCATTCAGGGCCGAGGAACGGTTGTAACCGGCCGTGTTGAACGCGGTATTTTGAAGCTCAATGAAGAGATTGAGATCGTTGGATTAAAAGCAAGTAAAAAGACGGTTGTGACCGGAATCGAGATGTTCAGAAAGTCGCTTGATGAAGCTCGCGCAGGTGATAATACCGGACTTTTGCTTCGTGGAGTTGAGAAGACCGACGTGCAGCGAGGCCAGGTAATTGCAAAGCCAGGATCAGTCACTCCTCATACCGAGTTTGAGGCAGAGATTTATGTTTTGACAAAGGAGGAGGGCGGCCGCCACACGCCATTTTTCAAAGGATATCGGCCGCAGTTTTACATAAGAACAACCGATGTAACAGGCGAGGTGACTCTCCCATCTGGCGTTGAGATGGTTATGCCAGGCGACAATGTAAAAGTAAGCGCGAAATTAATTTATCCCGTTGCGATGGAGGATGGACTCCGATTTGCCATTCGCGAGGGAGGACACACGGTTGGCGCAGGGGTGGTAACGAAAGTACTGAAATAAATCCGACTTAATTCACATAAAGCACATTTAAAACTATGCCGAAGGGTAGAATAAGAATCAAATTAAAAGCTTATGATCATAGGCTCATTGATGATACTTGTCAGAAGATTGTTGATGTTGCGATAAAGACTGGCGCTTCTGTCGTTGGTCCGGTTCCCTTACCTACAAAAAAAGAAGTCTTCATCGTTAATAAATCTCCCTTCACGGACAAAGATGCGCGCGAACACTTCGGCTTAAAAATCCACAAAAGACTTCTGGATCTCGTAAACCCCACAAACCAAACCATAGATTCCCTTCGCCACATCGAACTCCCAGCCGGCGTCGAAGTAGACTTAAAGATGTAGCGCTGTCTTTTACCCACTTTATCTACACCCAGCACTCCCATACTTTCGATAACCCTTACCACTTTTCTGCTATAGCATGAAAGCTGTAGTATATAATTGCTATAATGTCCGAATTGAAACAAGCAGATAAAAAAATACGGTCCTGGGAATTACGCGATGCAGTTCTTGCCGCCATTGGGATAAGCCTTGTACTTGGCGGATCGATTATGATTTCTCCAAATTTTCCTATATTAGTAGGAATTATTATACGGGTGATCGAAGAGGTAAAAGGGATAAAATTTCCTAAAACAAAAATAAACAGAGTTCTTAAAAATCTTGAGAAGCAAGAAATTTTATCGATAACAAGAGAAGACGATAAAGTGTATGTGCGTATTAAAAATAAATATGATGGGAGAGTTCTAAAATATTCTATTAAAAAATTACTTGATTTAAAAAGAGAGAAGAAAAAATGGACAGGGAAATGGTACTTAGTCACATTTGATGTTCCAGAAGATCAAAAGAACAAGAGAGAATACTTACGCGGATTCTTAAAAGAGATCGGCTTCTATCCATATCAAAAAAGCGTATATATTTTTCCTTATGAGTGTGAAGAGGAAGTAGAGCTTGTTAAAAAGGTTGTGGAAGGAAATAAATATATAAACTACATTATTGCGGAGAAGATTGAGCGTGAAGTTGAGATTCGTAGATTTTTTAAGGTATAGGAGTTATGGTTTAGTAACCACTTCAAAGCGATAGCAGAAAAGTGGTAGAAGTAATAACAAAAGACGACTTATCCGTTTTCTTAAGCCCCATATCTCTTCTTGACCTGGTTGTGATCTTCATATATAATTTACTTCGCATGACATTTTTCCTTGCGGGAAAAATCAGTGTTTAAATTTTGCCGGATTGGAAGTTATTCGGGAGCCCCAATCTGGGGCTTTTTTTATTTTATGTACGGCTTTATCTTGGGAGAAAAGAAAGAACAATCACAGAGATTTACTGAAGGAGGAGAGAGTGTTCCGGTCACACTCATTAAAACCTCTTCATGTTATCTGGTTGATATTAAGCGTCCAGAGAAACATGGATATTTTTCTCTCAAGCTTGGATTCGGCGCAACCAAAAATATCAAAAAGCCACAAGAAGGAGAATTAAAAAAAGCGGGGATAAAAACCCCGCTTCATTTTTTCCGCGAGATAAGACTGGATAGATATAAACAGAATATTGAAGCTATTGAAGAGAATGGAAAAAAAGGTCTCAAGCTGGGTGAACTCAAGATCTTTCAAGGCGATGAGTTAAAGGCGACGGCGCTTTTTAAAAAAGGAGATGTGGTTGAGGTTTCTGGTACATCAAAGGGGAAAGGCTTCCAGGGCGTCGTGAAGCGTCACGGCTTTGCTGGAGGTCCACGTACCCATGGGCAATCTGACCGAGAACGCGCACCAGGCTCAATCGGACAGACTACAACTCCAGGCCGTGTGTATAAAGGGAAGAGAATGGCTGGTCACATGGGACACAAGAGAGTGACTGTGAAGGGGCTTACGATCATTGAGGTTACTGACGATGGCTTATGTATTGGGGGATTGGTGCCTGGTTCGAAAAGGGGGTTACTTGAGATAAGAAGTTCTGTGAAGTAGAAGATTATGAAAAAGAAAATAGCAAAGCAAAAAAAGGAAACCGTAAAGAGGAAGTCAACCAAAACCGCAAAGCAAGGTCCAACGATTCCTGTTTTTGACCTTGCAGGAAAACGAAAAAAGGAGATGACTCTTCCCAAAGAGGTTTTTTCGTCAAAGATAAACGAGAAGCTTCTTGCACGATACGTATACGTATATTTAGCAAATCAGCGCCAAGGGACAGCCTCAACAAAAAAAAGAGGAGAAATCGTAGGATCCAAACGAAAAATCTGGCGACAAAAAGGAACTGGAAGAGCGCGGCACGGGGCAAGAAGCGCTCCGATTTTTGTCGGTGGAGGGGTAGCATTTGGACCAAAGCCGAAAAGCTTTTCCCTTAGGATGAACAAAAAACAAAAGCGAAAGGCTCTTTTTGACGCACTGACGAAAGCGTGGGTACAAAAAAATATTCTTGGTTTATCGAAAGAGAGTGTAGATATGGAGCCAAAGACGAAAGTATTTGCAAAATTTCTCAACCGATTAGATCTGCGCGATAAAAAAGTTCTCATAGTTTTGCCGCGCCTTGAAAAAAATAATCTCGTTTTAGCTGCACGAAATATTCCGCAGCTTGATCTTGTTGACACAAAGACACTAAACGCCTATGAAATACTTTCAAAAGAAAAAATTATTTTTGTAGATGGCGCTTTGGAAGTTTTAGAAAAGCATTTCTTAAAAAAACATGAAAATTGAGGACATTATTAAAGGCCCGGTATTGACCGAAAAAGCAACGAGTTTAGCCGCACGAAAGGTATATATGTTTGAGGTCGAGAAAAAAGCAAACAAAAATCAGATTAAAGAAGCATTGGAGAAGATCTATCCTCTGAAAATTGAGAAGGTAACCGTGGTCCAACGCAAAGGCAAGATGAAGCGCCCAGGAAAAAGAATGAGACCAAAAACTTTGCCAGACAGAAAAATTGCATATGTAAAAGTTTTAGAGGGAAAGATTGATCTTTTTCCCCAGGCATAATTTATGAAAATACGTACGGTATCGAAAACGAGCGAACCAGAAAAAAAACTCATCACGATACTAAAGAAACATTCCGGACGTGACAATACTGGCCAGATTTCGGTGCGTCATCAAGGGAGGCGTCAGAAGAGATACTACCGATTCATCGATTTCAAGCGTGACAAGCGAGGAGTAAAAGGTGTTGTAAAGCACATTGAATACGATCCCAATAGAAATGCGCATATCGCCCTTATCGAATATGCCGATGGTGAAAGGCGGTATATCCTTCATCCGCAGGATTTAAAAATTGGTGACAAAATTCTTTCTGATGAAGAGATAGAGATTAAGACGGGAAACGCGCTTCCTTTAAAAAATATTCCAATCGGAATACAAGTCCACAATGTTGAGCTTTATCCGAATCAGGGAGGAAAAATTGTGCGCGGTGCTGGAACATTTGCCACCGTGATTGCAAAAGAGGATAAGTATGTTCATCTCAAACTTCCCTCAGGAGAGGTACGAAAATTTCTCAGGGACTGTTACGCAACGGTGGGTACGGTGGGGAATGTAGCTCATAAGGAGGAGATTATTGGAAAAGCAGGGAGAAAAATTCTCATGGGTATCCGACCTACCGTTCGAGGCACCGCGCAGAATCCTCGAAGCCATCCTCACGGAGGCGGTGAAGGGCGGGTTGGTGAAGGGATGCACCCCAAGACCCCCTGGGGTAAACCAGCTCGAGGAAAGAAAACAAGAAAAAAGAAGAAGTGGAGCAATAAACTAATTGTAAAAAGAAAATAATATGGAAGCCCGGGCTTATATCAAAAACGTAAAAATATCGCCAAAGAAATTGCGATTCTTATTGCCGGAACTCAAAAAGAGGCAGCCATCCGAGGCTTTGCACTATTTGTTTTACACACCGAAGAAACCAGCAAGGATTTTTTACAAGGCAATAAAATCCGCCCTTGATAATGCAAAAAGCACGCTTGGAGTAGGCGAAGATACGCTCATTTTTAAAACGTTAACCGTTGAAGAAGGGCAAAAACTTAAGCGATTTAAAGCAGGAGGAAGAGGAAGAGCGAAACCCTTTACGCGAAGACATGCCCATATAAAGGTGGTTTTGAAGGCGAAAGAGACGGTTAAAGCAAAGCAGGCAGAAGAGAAGGTAAGGGAAGAAAAAAAGACAAAGCTAATCGAAGCAAGCGCAAAACCAAAGCGTAAAACTAAAAAATAGTTATGGGACAGAAAGTGCATCCAAAAGGATTACGACTCGGAGTTCTCTACAACTGGAATTCACGGTGGTTTTTTTCTGATAAGAAGAAATATCGCCAGACGCTTCTTTCAGATACCGTGATCCGGAAAAAACTTATGGAAAAGTTCCGATTCGCCTCGGTGACGCAAGTTGATATTGAGCGGGCAATTAACAAAATTACCGTCATCATATATTCGGTAAAACCAGGGATGATCATAGGAAGAGGAGGAAGGGGACTTGAGGAGGTTAAAAAATCTATCCTTGAGGATCTCAAGCTGGACCCGGGTGCAAAAGATATTAAGGTAGATCTTCGGATTGAACCTGTCAAAAAGCCCTATACGAACGCTTACTTTACGGCCCAGTCAATAGCTGAAAAGCTTGTGAGAGGATTTTCGCACCGTTCGGTTATTCACAGTATGATGAACAGGGTTATAGAGGCGGGCGCAAAAGGGGTAAAAGTTCAACTTGGAGGGCGAATCGCAGGAGCAGAGATTTCTCGACGGGAAAAATATTTTCAAGGAACCGTACCCACCTCAACCATACGAGAAGACGTAGATTTTGCCACGTATCCTGCGCTTACAAAATCGGGATACATTGGAGTAAAAGTTTGGATATGCAGATAGTATGTTAGCACCAAAAAGGCAAAAATATCGTAAACAATTTAGAGGGTCATGGCGAGCATTAGCAATAAAGGGTGATAAACTTAATTTCGGGAGTTTTGGATTAAAAGCAGCGACAACAGGGTGGATAAAAGACCGAGAAATTGAGGCGTCTCGTGTGGTCCTTGCACGCGCGACAAGAAAGTACGGGAAGTACTGGATACGAATTTTTCCAGACAAACCATATACCAAAAAGCCGCCCGAGGTGACCATGGGATCGGGAAAAGGCGAAGTTTCACATTTTGTTGCTTCTGTGTCACCAGGACGCATGCTTTTTGAATTGGATGGTTTGGATCAAAAGCGCGCCCGAGAAGTTTTTAAGGTGGTGTCATCGAAACTTTCGGTCAAGACAAAAGTTATTTCTAAGTAGCTATGAAAAAATTAACGAAGGCGTTACGTGGGAAAACGATTGAAGAGCTGAAGGAAGAAGAGCGCGCCGTAAGAGAAGAGGTGGCGAAACTAAAACTCAAGCAGCGTGTCAGTCCAGAAAAAGATACCAATATACTCATGAAGAAGAGAAAAAAGCTTGCAGTTATCCTTACGGTTTTGAGTGAGAAGAAGGAACTTGAACAGTTAAAAGCCCAAAAATAAGCTATGCCCAAAATTTTTATCGGAAAAGTAGTATCGACAAAAATGAAGGACACCGTCGTTGTTTTGGTTGAGCGGAAGCTGCGGCATCCCCTCTATCGGAAGGTGATTGCTCGTCGAAAAAAATATAAAGCCCATGTTGATGGTTTGGAACTTGAGGTGGGAGATGCCGTCCGCATAAGAGAGACGCGGCCGATCTCAAAAGACAAACACTTTATCGTTATGGAGAAACTAGAAAAGAAGATAAGCTCAAAGCGCAAAACTTAAAACGTCAAAAATAAACGGGTGACGCGGTCGGAAGGGTTCCCGACAGCGCGCAGCGTAGCGAGCACTGGCGGGAAGGAGACCGCGGCAGGACCCGTTTATTTTTTACTAGATTATAGCTTTGAGTTTTGAGTTTTTATTCCTATGTTACAGCAGAGATCGATTCTTAGCGTGGCAGATAATACAGGCGCAAAAAAAGTAATGGTGATCGGAATTCCCAAGAAGGGAAATCGTACCTATGCATATCTTGGTGATGTGGTTGTGGGAACCATCAAAGAAGCCATACCATATGCCCAGGTAAAGAAAGGCGAGATTGTTCCGGCGCTTATTGTTCGAACAAAAAAAGAAAAGAGGAGAAAGGACGGAAGTTATATTCGATTTGACGATAATGCATGTGTCATCCTTCAATCAAAGGACGCAAAAGAGCCTCGTGGAACAAGAATTTTTGGACCGATAGCAAAAGAGGTCAAAGACCTCGGATTCAATAAAATTGCAAGTTTGGCAGAGGAAATCTATTAACTATGCGGATACGAAAAGGAGATAAGGTAAGGGTTATTACGGGAAAAGATAGAGGAAGAGAAGGGGTTGTTGAGAGAGTGTATGCAAAACAACAGCGGATATTTTTACCCGGAATAAATCTCTTTAAGAAGCATATAAAAAAAAGCGAACAAACGCCCCAAGGCGGAGTTGTTGAGCTTCCTCGCCCCGTCCCCGTATCAAACGTTATGTTGATTTGTCCCAAGTGCAAAAAGACTACAAGAGTGGCATACCGCGTAGAAAGCGGAAAGAAGTTTCGGATGTGCAAGAGGTGCAAAAGTAAAATATGACAAGTTTTAAGGATCATTACAATCAAGAGGTGAGGAAGCGGCTTATGGAGAAACTCCATATCAAAAATCCGATGGCAGTACCTAAAGTTGAAAAAGTGGTAATCAATGTGGGGGCAGGGGAGGCAGTTTCGAATAAGCAGGCTCTTGAAAAGATACAGGAGCAGTTGGGATGGATAGCAGGACAAAAACCGATTGTTACCAAGGCAAGAAAATCAGTCTCAGCCTTTAAGATACGAAAAGGTGTCCCAATCGGTGTGAAAGTTACTCTTCGAGGGCGAAACATGTATCACTTTTTGGAGAAATTAATAAAGATTGTTATTCCCCGGATGAGAGATTTTCGCGGAGTTGCCGAAACAAGCCTTGATGCACATGGCAACTTAAATCTTGGACTTATAGAACAGACGATTTTTCCAGAAGTAGACTTTGACAAAGTTGATAAAATAAGAGGTTTGCAGATTACGATTGTCACAAACGCCGGCGATAAGGCTCTTGGGAAAAAGCTGTTCGAGGAGTTAGGAATACCATTCAAGTAATATGGCAAAAACATCAGATGAGGTTAAATTCCACAAAAAACAGAAGTATAAAATTCGAGTGAGAAATCGGTGTGCGCTTTGTGGAAGAGCTCGGGCGTATATGCGCAGGTTCGGATTATGCCGTATATGCTTTCGCGAAAAAGCATTGAAAGGAGAGATTCCAGGCGTAAAAAAAGTTTCATGGTAAAGATTCTATGGGAAGATCATTGAAGAAGGGTCCTTATATCGATCCTAAGCTTTTAAAAAAAGTTTTGAAACAAAAAGAGACAGGAGAAAGAAACCCTCTAAAGACATGGGCAAGAGATTGTCAGATTCCTCCCGAGTTTGTTGGCCATAAATTTCAGGTACATAATGGAAGGAAGTTTATTGATGTTGCGGTAAGTGAGGCAATGGTAGGACATCGCCTTGGAGAATTTGCCCCAACAAGAACATTCAGAGGGCATGGGAAAGTAACAAAGCGGGTAGTTACACCAACCTAAGCATATCTATGGGAAACGCATGTATCGATCTTTTAATTCGGATTAAAAATGGGTATTTGGCGCGCAAAGAGAGGGTAAAATCACCACATTCTCGATTCAAGGAAGAGGTGGTAAAGAAGCTGATTCAGCTTGGCTATGCCAAATCCCATAAAATCAGTCAGGAAGGTGGTAAAAAGAATTTGGAGATAGAGCTCTTGTATCTTGATGGTAAACCATCGTTTACTGATGTGAAGTTTTTTTCAAAACCAGGCAGGAGATGGTATGTATCTTACAAAGAGATCCCGCAGAAAGTACGCGGTGGATTCGGATCACTGGTTCTTTCTACGCCTTATGGAGTTTTAACGAACATCGAGGCAAAGAAAGGAAAAGCTGGCGGAGAATTGTTATTTGAGATCTGGTAGTAGTTTAAACAAGCTCACTATGTCAAAAATAGGCGAAAAAATTATAGAGTTTCCTCAAGAAGTACAGATTGATCAAACTGGAGAACTCCTCCATGTGCGAGGAAAAGCCGGAGAGTTTCGACTCAAGCTGCCAAAAGAACTGCAGCTTGAATTGGACCAAAGCAAAGTTAAGATAAAGCGATTAAGAGACGACAAAAAAACAAGAGCGCTACATGGTTTATATAGAAGCCTTATCGCAAATGCGGTTTCCGGTGTACAGAAGCCGTGGGAAAAACGTCTGGAGGTTGTTGGCACAGGATATAATGTAAGATTACAAGGCGAGGATCTGGTTTTTAAGATTGGATATTCCCATCCAGTAACCTTTAAAAAGGTCCCAGGAATTCTGTTTCAGATTGAAGGAAATAACAGAGTGGTAGTCTCGGGGACAGATCGACAACTTGTTGGACAGGTCGCATATCAGATAAAAAAGATTCGAAAACCAGATGTGTACAAAGGGAAAGGGGTAAAGTATGAGGGAGAGGTGCTGCGGATTAAGCCGGGCAAAAAAGCAAAAGCTCAAGAAGCATAAATTATAAAATATATGAAAAAGATCCAAGGATCAAAAGACCGACCCAGGATATCGGTCTTTCGATCGAATCAATATGTATATACTCAAGCTATTGACGATGAGAACCGAGTCACTCTTGTTTCTGCCTCAAGTCTAACTTTAAACGGGAGAAAAGAGAGACAGAAGATAAAAAAGAGCGAGGAGGCACGGGTTGTTGGGAATGAGTTGGCGAAAAAACTTAAAAAAAAGGGCATAAAAGCCGCAGTTTTTGATAGAGGTTCCTATAGCTATTTAGGGAGGGTAAAGTCATTGGCTGAAGGGCTGCGAGAAGGAGGAATAGAGATTTAATTTTCAATTTTCAAGGACCAATTTACAAACACATATGGCAGAAGAAATAAAGGAAGAACCAAAACTCGAGGAGCGGGTGCTTTTGATCCGGAGGGTTTCAAAAAAGACACCCGGTGGAAACTATATCACGTTTTCTGCTCTTGTTGCGGTTGGCGACCGAAAAGGACGCTTGGGTATTGGTCTGGGTCGCTCACAGGAGGTTCCACCCGCCATCAAAAAAGCAATTGCATATGCGAAGAAACATATGATTACCGTCGCGCTTTATAAATCTACCATACCGCATGAGATTTCGATAAAATATAAAGCATCAAAGGTTCTTTTGAAGCCTGCACCGGAGGGAACAGGGCTAAAAGTGGGAAGTGTTGCCCGCGCATTGCTTGAGGTTGCAGGCGTCAAAGATGTTTCTGGTAAAATCATCCGATCAAGAAATCAGATTTCAAATACGTATGCAATTTTAAAAGCCTTAGAGGAATTAAAGGCGAAGAAATGACTATGTTTTTGTCACAGCTTCCCAAGACTGTCGCCTCAAAAAAGAAACGCGTTGGCAGGGGTTTAGGGAGCGCAAAAGGAGCAAAATCAGGACGCGGAACAACGCGCCATCAGAAAGCGCGGGAATCAATCCCTTTGTATTTTGAAGGAGGTCAGGCAAAACTCACGAAGAAATACCCACTTCTTCGTGGGAAAGGAAAAAACAAGTCTTACCGTCCAAAACCCGTTGTTGTTCATCTTGATGTATTAAATATATTCAAGGCAGGAGAGACGGTAGATCTTGCGAAGCTTGTTGAAAAAAGAATTGTAAAGAAGGCTGTGAAGGGGACCAGAGTAAAGATTGTTGCAAACGGAAAACTTGAAAAGAAACTTATCATCAAGCTTCCTGTCTCACACCAGGTTAAAGAACTAATCGTAAAGGCAGGAGGAAAAGTAGAACTTCTATGAATAGCATCTTAGAGAAAATACGACTTTTTCTTTCGGATCCGGAATTAAAAAGAAAGTCACTCTTCACACTCTTTATTATCCTGATATTTCGAGTGTTTGCGTTTTTGCCCGTTCCAGCAATCGATATTGCACGTTTACGGGTGTTGTTTGCACAAAATCAATTCTTGTCTCTTCTTGACATATTTTCAGGAGGGACTTTGATAAATTTTTCGGTGATGGCGTTGGGTTTAAATCCATACATCAACGCCTCAATCATATTTCAGCTTTTGACTATGGTAGTTCCTCAGCTTGAAGAACTTACAAAAGAAGGAGAATACGGCAGATTTAAAATAAATCAATATACCCGTTTCTTGACGGTTCCTTTGACCGTTCTTCAAGCGATCGGTATTTATTTTCTCTTGAGGAATCAGCGCGTCATAGGAGCGTTAAATCCTATTGAATTCTTTTCATTTATCGTTACACTCGTTGCGGGCACTTTTATTCTTATTTGGTTTGGAGAGTTGATTTCTGAATTTGGTTTAGGGAATGGCATCTCGCTTCTTATTTTTGCAGGGATCGTGGGGAGGATTCCTGTAGTTTTGACTCAGACACTTACTACGGTTAATCAGGAGTTGCTACTGAACGTTGTAATATTTGTTGTTTTGGCATTATTTGTTATTGCAGCGGTGGTATTTATCAATGAAGCAATACGGAAAATTCCGGTATATTATGCCAAAAGAATCCGGGGACATCGGATGTATCAGGCACAAACAAACTACCTTCCGTTGAAATTAAATCAAGCAGGCGTCATCCCAATAATTTTTGCGGTTTCCTTTGTTTTGTTTCCTCAGCTTATCGGAAACTTCTTTCTCCAGGCAAAAAACCAGCTTGTCTCCTCTTCGGCTTCGTTCATCGTAGGTCTTTTCAATCCGCAAGGATTCTTTTATAATTTCTTTTACTTTTTCTTGGTTGTCGGTTTTACTTTTTTCTATACCATCGTAGTTTTTAATCCTCAAAAAATATCGGAAGAGATACAGAAACATGGGGGTTTTATTCCTGGGATACGACCCGGACTCTCAACGAAACAGTATTTAGAAAAAATACTTTATCGGATAACAACCGTTGGGGCGGTATTTTTGGGTATAATAGCAATTCTTCCTGCAATTTTATCGCGCGCGACCGGAATGGCAAATTTGGTGATCGGTGGAACAGGGATTCTTATTGTGGTTTCGGTGATCCTTGAGACTTTTAAAATGATTGAGGCGCAGCTTGTTATGAAGAGTTATGAAAAATTTTCCTATTAACCTATGCCCAAGAAAGGATCGCGGATGTTAGTTGGTCTCGTCTGTGAAGTTTGCAACAGGCAAAATTACGTAACTGAGAAAAATAGACTAACCGCCCAAAGCGCTCTACGGCTGAAGAAATACTGCGGTAGATGTAAAAAACACACCACGCATAAGGAAAAAAAGAAATTGGGGTAATACTATGAAACTTGTTTTAGCTGGAATTCAAGGAGCAGGAAAATCAACTCAAGGAAATTTATTATCAAATCAGCTTAAGCTTCCATATCTTTCAACCGGTCATATCTTCCGGCAGATTGCAAAGGAAAAGACCACGCTTGGGCGATATGTAAAGGCTGTCATGAATGCGGGTATTTTAATTCCGGATGATAAGACGATTGAGATTGTCAACAAGTACCTATCGCGCAATGAGTATCGGAAAGGATACCTACTGGACGGATACCCAAGGACGCTTCGGCAAGCGCAGGAATTCAAAAATGACGTTGATAAATTCATATATATCGAAATACCCGATAAAGAAGCGCTCTGGAGAATCTCACACAGAAATGATACGGCCCGAGATGACGAGACGCTTGAGGCAATAAGAAAACGGCTTGAGCTTTTTCATAAATATACCGAACCAGTTTTAGAATATTATGAAAAGCAGAGAAAACTGGTTACGGTTGATGGGACCCAGAGCGTTGAGGAGGTAAATGAAGAGATTTTAAAAAGTCTTGGAAAGCAGTTGATAAAAGATCAGGTAATTGCCTGGGAGAAAAAACATAAATCAATTATCGCAATCGTGGGTCTTGCCGGATCAGGAAAAACAGAGGCGGCGAAGTTTTTCAAAAAAGAGAAAAATCTGCCGGTCATAACATTTGGAGATGTTATAAACGAGTATGTTGATAAGCATGGCTTGAAACACGATGAAGAAACACACCACAAATTACGATTGGAACTTCGAAAGAAGTACGGGATGGAGGCAATGGTGGTTTTGAATGAGAAAAAAATTCAAGATGCGCTCCGAGACAATATGATTATTGTTATAGACGGCCTTTATTCATGGGAAGAATTTGCGCATCTTAAGAAAACATTCCCTGAGGTTAAGATATATTTACTCGGGCTCTATGCGGATAAGGCGCTTCGATATCAGAGGATATCGAAGAGGAAGTATCGTGCAGGACTATTCGGAGAGGAAAGAGATGTAAACGAACTTATGGAGACAAATAAGGGTCCTGCAATTGCGTTTGCCGATTTTCTTATAAAGAATAATTTTACGTTGCAGGATTTTCATGACAAGTTGGAAGATGTGTATCGCGAAGTGTATTTTGCCTAAGATGGTAAAGCTAAAAACCGAAGAAGAGATTGATATCATGGTTCAAGGAGGCAAGAAGTTACGGATAGTAGTTGCCAAATTAATTCCATCCGTAAAGCCGGGAGTTTCCACAGAGGAGATAGATAAGAAAGCAGAGGAGCTAATAAAAAAACAGGGTGCTGAACCGTCTTTTCAAAAGGTGAGGGGTTATTTTTGGAGCACCTGCCTTTCTATAAACGAACAGGTTGTCCACACCCCGCCTTCAAAACGAATCATAAAAGAAGGCGATGTTTTCACGCTTGATATAGGGGTATATTTTCGAGGCTTTCATACGGATTTTGCAACAACGTTTATTGTTGGTAAAAAAAAGGACAAGGAGACTGAGAAGTTTCTGGATGTTGGAAGACAAACCCTGAAAAAAGCGCTTGAGAAGGTGAAGATGGGTAATTTCTTGGGGGAAGTTTCAGAAACGATAGAATCAGAGATAACGAAGCACGGCCTTTTTGTTTTAAAAGAGCTTACTGGTCACGGGATAGGAAGAGAACTTCATGAAGATCCTACCATCCCCGGATTTTTACCTAGACCAAAGGAGAAAACAGTTAAGGTGCGACCCGGTTTGGTGGTAGCGATTGAGGTGATTTATTCAAAGGGAACAGATGCTATCGTATATGAAAAAGACAGCGATTGGTCACTGGTTACGGACGATCAAAGTCTTTCCGCATGTTTTGAACACACCATTGCAATAAGAGGGAGAAATAGTATCATTTTGACCTGATTTTGTGATACAATATATTCTTTATGAAGGCGAAAGACGACGTGATCGTTGTTGAAGGAGAAGTGATAGAAAACTTACCAAATACCCTTTTTCGCGTACGCGTGTCAGATTCAGAACAAGTACTGTTATGTTATCTATCAGGCAAAATGAGGAAAAACTATATAAAGATTTTGCCAGGGGATAGGGTTAGAGTTGAGTTGACGCCTTATGATTTAGCTCGCGGGCGGATTGTTTATCGAATGTAAAAACATGCATGTTAGATCGTCGGTTAAAAAAATTTGCGCAAATTGCAAGCTGGTTAAGCGGAAGGGAAGACTGTACGTCATCTGTACAAACCCCAAGCACAAGCAGCGACAAGGATAGAAATTCAATGTTCAAAGTTCCAAATTCAAAGTTCTAAATATGGTAAGGCTTTTGGGTGTGAATTTGCCAGACGATAGAAAGGTCGCGTATGCGTTGACTCTTCTGTACGGAATCGGACAGAAAAGCTCCTCAACGATTCTTGCAAATATTGGTATTGACAGACAGAAACAAGTCAATCAACTGAGTGAAGATGAACTTAAGAAAATAAGCTCATATATTGAGAAGAATTTTAAAATAGAAGGTGATCTGAGAGAAGATATCACCGATCACATAAAAAGATTAAGGGAGATCGGGACCTACCGAGGGTTACGGCATGTGCGCGGACTACCGGTTCGCGGGCAAAGAACCAGATCGAATGCCCGCACCAAAAGGGGCAAGAGAAAGACCGTCGGCGCACTAAAAAAAGAAGCGTGGGCAAAACTTGGCCAACAACAACAAAGAGAACAAGTTAAGCCGCGATCATAATTATGAAAAAGAAAAAACCAACAAAAGTTCTTGATAGGGGAAGAATCTATATAACCGCAACCTTCAACAACACCCTGATTACGGTTACTGATGGAAAAGGCAACCCTGTTGTAGCCGGCTCATGTGGGATGTACGGATTTTCTGGAACGCGAAAATCGACACCATATGCCGCAACAATTACGACAGAGGCAACCTTAAAAAAAGCAACGAACGAGCTTGGTCTGAGAGAAGCAACAGTATTTGTAAAAGGGATCGGTCCTGGGCGCGAAGCTGCGCTTCGCGTCATCAAGGGGTTAAACATTGAGATAGGTAAAATTATCGATATTACACCGATTCCACATAATGGTGTTCGACCACCTAAGATTAGGCGGGTCTAAATCTATGCGCTATACAGGACCTAAGAACAAACTTGCACGACGAGAAGGTGCTGATCTGGGATTAAAAACGCCAGGATCAAAAAGCCACGCGTCACTTTTAAGGCGATTAAATGTCTTACCAGGACAGCACGGAATACGAAAAAGGAGAAAGCTGACAGAGCGGAGCCGGCAACTTAGGGAAAAGCAGAAATTACGTTTTCTTTTTGGAATTACCGAATCACAGTTAAAGAAATATTTCAAACGAGCAGTTAAAATGAAAGGAAACACCGGAGACAATCTTTGCCAATTATTAGAAAAACGACTTGATAACGTGGTGTACCGGTTGGGATTTGCTCCAACCAGAACCGCGGCTCGTCAATTGGTTGGTCATCAACACGTTGCCGTAAACGGGAAGACAATTAATATCCCCTCATACAAGGTTTCGGTAAAGCAACAAGTTGCCTTTGCAAAAGAAAAGACGATGAAAATTCCTCAAGTTGAATCAATCCTTGCGAATAAGACAATTATCATCCCAACATGGCTTGAGCGAAAAGGCGCGATTGGCATACTAAAAGCCGAGCCAACAAGCGAAGAGGTTGAAAAACAGATTAATTTAAGACCGGTGATCGAGTTTTATTCTCGATAAGAGACATTAATAACTATGATTGGTCCGCAATTCTTTACAAAAAAACTTGAAGAAACACCGACATACGGGAAGTTTGTGTTGGATCCTCTTCCATTGAGTTTTGGGAATAGTCTGGGAAATGCATTACGAAGAACGCTTCTTTCTTCTTTAAAAGGAGCGGCAATTACCCAGGTTAAGGTAAATAACGCAGCGCACCTTTTCAGCACAGTAAAAGGAGTAAAAGAATCTGTTTTAGAGCTCGTACTTAATTTAAAACAGCTCCGCTTCCAAACATCAGGCGATGGGGCTTTCAAAGTAAGCGTGGATCTTAAAGGGAAAAAGAAGATCTTTGGAAAAGATGTAAAAGGTGAGGCAAAAGTTGTCAACGGTGATCTTTATTTGGCAGAGATAACAGACGACAAAGGAAAAGTTGATATTGAGGCAATTGTTGAAACAGGGGTGGGGCTTCTTCCTGAAGATAGCGTAGAGAAAAAAGAAGCAGGTTACATAGCATTGGACGTATATTTCTCGCCGGTAAAAAAGGTAAGTTTTGCCGTTGAAGAGGCTCGTGTGGGAAGAAAGACAAATTTTGACCGATTGATTCTTGAGGTTTGGACCGATGGAACAATTACACCAGAGGAAGGCGTGAAACAAGCAGCTGAAATTTTAAAAGAACATTTCGCGCACATACTATCAGGAAAAGACAGTCCAAAAACGGGGGAAGAAGATCAAGAGGTTGAGGGAGAAAAGAAAGAAATCGATCACCGATTAAAAGACGTTATTATAGACGAGTTGAATCTTCCTTCCCGTGTCATAAACGCACTACTTCGGGAAAATATTGAGACGGTTTCGGATTTGGTTAGGGTAGGAAAGGAGAAACTTATAGGGGTAAAGGGACTTGGAAAAAAGTCCTTTGTCTTGATTGAAGACGAGCTGAAGAAAATGGGCATTGATCTTGAGTAGTATTTTTATGAGGCATAGGAGAAAGGTGAAAAAATTTAAGTCAGGAAAAGATGCGAATAAAATGCTTTTTCGGAAATTAACACGAAACTTTCTTTCGCGCGGCACGATAGTTACCTCCCTGAAGAAAGCAAAGGTTCTTAAGTCTGAGATCGAAAAATCGGTTCAAAAAGCGAAGAAAAACACGCAAGCGTCAAGAAATGTATTGCTTAAAAAGATTGCAGATAAGCGGATTATCGATATCCTTTCCAAACAGGTAGTTCCTGTTTTTACCGACGTATCAAGTGGATTTGTTCGGCTTATTAAACTGGGTCAGAGAGCTTCAGACGGAACCGAGATGGTAAAAGTGGAGTGGACGAAGCCAGTCGTTTTAAACGGAAAGAAACCTGAAAAGAAAAGTGATACTAGTGATACTGAGGTAAAAAAATCCAAATCAAAATGACCACACCTATGGTAACCTTAACGAAATCAACGAAACCACAAAGAGAAATCAATGTTCAAAGAGAGTGGCATATGGTTGATATGAAAGATCAGGTTTTAGGGAGGATTGCTGGAAAGATAGCTGCCTATCTTCAGGGAAAACATAAACGAAATTACGTCCCATATCTTGATATGGGAGACTATGTGGTTATCATAAATGCAAGAAAGACACTTCTTACAGGGAAAAAACTTCAGTCAAAATACTACACTCGTTATTCAGGTTATCCAGGCGGGCTTAAAAAGATTTCCGTCTCAAACCTCATGGAGAACAAACCGGAGGAGGTCATCCGACATGCGATATCTGGAATGCTGCCAAAGAATAAGCTTAGATCAAGACGCCTTAAGAGACTGTATGTATTTTCCGATGAGAGGCACCCATATGGAGACAAACTCAAAGCGCAAAACTCAAATCGCAAAACAAAATCTCAAAACTAAAAACTATGGCGAGGAAACCAAAAGCATTGCAATATTACGAGGCGGTTGGAAGAAGGAAATCCGCAAGAGCCCGCGTAAGGCTTTATCTTGTTGAGGGAAAGGAGAAAGTTGCCAATATTGCCGGATTGAAGATTAAACAAGGTGAGATATTCATAAATAAAAAGCCAATAGAGGTCGTTTTTTCAAAGGAAGAAAATAAAGTGCGATATCTTCGGCCGCTTGCACTTACAGAAAGCGTAAATCGTTTTGCAATTTCCGCGCTTATAAAAGGTGGGGGAAGAAGCGGTTGGCTTGATGCGTTTATCCATGGACTCTCTCGCGCATTAGAAAAAACCGACAGAGAGGGGATGCGACCGATCCTTAAAAAAGAAGGTTACTTAACCAGAGATCCTCGCGTAAAAGAACGAAGAAAAGTAGGTACCGGAGGAAAAGCGCGAAGAAAGAAACAATCTCCAAAGCGATAAATCATACTCTATACTATGTATGATGGTAGATCTTTCTATAATTATTGTCTCCTATAACACAAAAGACGTCACGGAAAAATGCCTTCTGACATTAAAAGATACAATAAGAAAACAAAACAAGAGCACTACCTTTGAGATTATCGTTGTTGATAACGCTTCAGAAGATCAAACTGAGGAAATGCTTCAAAAGGTACAAGAGGTTTTTAGAAAAACAAAGATCTCCTTAAAGACGCTCTTAAATTCCCGAAATCTTGGATACGCGAAGGCAAACAACCAAGGTGCCGCTTTAGCAGAAGGCCGTTACCTACTGTTTCTTAATTCCGATGTCATTGTCGGCGATATTAATTTTTCAGAAATTCTCTCATTCATGGATGGTAACACTGATGTAGGCGTGTTAACCGTTCGGCTTGATCTTTTGGATGGAGGGATCGATCCTGCAAGCCATAGAGGGTTTCCGACGTTATGGCGCTCGTTTTGCTATTTCTTTGGGCTGGAGAGATTATTTGGAAAAATTCCCATCATAAATAGAGTCTTTGGCGGATACCATCTAACCTATACGGATCTTAACAAAACCCACGAGATTGATTCACCAACAGGAGCCTTTTATCTTATACGAAAAGGACTCTTTACCGAAGTAGGCAGGTTCAATGAATCTTTTTTTATGTATGGTGAAGATCTTGATCTTTCGTACCGAATTAAACAACTTGGAAAGCGAATTATATACTTTCCAAAATACCGCGTCATCCATCTTAAATATCAAAGTGGCCTAAGAAGCAAGGATGACACGACACAAAAAGAAACGAGAAAGCACTTTTACGACGCAATGAGGATCTTTTACGACAAACATTATGCAAAAAAGAAACCGCAATTCGTAAATGCACTCGTTTACTTTCTGATTACTAAAATGGAAAATGCCCATGAAAAGAATAGGAATTGACGCCCGCTTGATCCGACAGACCGGGGTTGGCGTGTACCTTAGGAATCTACTTTTTTTTCTTGAAAAAGATATTCCTCCCTCCTGGATGGTATTTGTATATTTGTTGAAAGAGGATCTTCACTCGGTCACCTTTCAAAATAGACAGTTTGTCAAGAGAGAGGCAAGCTACCGGTGGCATAGCCTGGCTGAACAAGTTTTTTATCCGAGGCGCTTGTATAGAGATAAGCTTGACCTTATGCATTTTACGTACTTTAGCTACCCTATCTCCTACAGGGGGAAATTTATCTCAACGATCCACGATCTCACCCCTCTTCTTTTTGCAACCGGCAAAGCATCAACGAAAAACAAACTCGTTTACCAGCTCAAACATTTCTTTTTAAAAATAGTCTTACATTCCCAGATGCGAAACTCCAGGACCATAATAACACCAACGAAAAGTGTGAAAAAGCAACTCGTTCAAGTATTTGGTAAAAGATATCAAAGGAAGATTCATCCAATTTATGAAGGAGTAAATAAAGAATTAATAGGGATAAGAGAAAATGCAGTCCTTAAAAAAAGCATGCCGAAGGAGTTCTTACTGTACATCGGGAATTTCTATCCGCACAAAAATGTTGAGCGTTTGATTTCCGCATTCACCAAAGTAAAAACTTCGGCAAAACTTGTTCTTGTTGGACCGGATGATTTTTTTGCAAAGAGCATGACTCAATTGATTAATCGATTGGACCAAATTCATCGAGTTCTATTATTCAAAAATCCAAAACTTGCAGATCTCATCTTCTTTTACAAAAACGCAATCGCGCTTATCAATCCAACGCTCTCTGAAGGCTTTGGGTTGCCGATGATTGAGGCAGCTTATTTTGGCTGCCCTATTGTCGGTTCAGATATCGAGGTGTTTGACGAGGTGCTTGGCAGTTCATTCATTCGATTTGATCCATATGATATTTCAGATATTGCAAAGAAGATAAGCCATGTTCTTGTTCGGAGACCACGATTTGATGGAAAGCGATTGGTAGAGAAGTATTCATTTGAAAAGATGGCAAGAGAAACAATGGCCCTATATCAAAAAGCGTTGAAGATGTAAGGGGTAACGTGTAACATGTAACTTGAAACATGATTAAAGACAAAACAGGAAAAGAACTTACGAAAAATGAGGCTGCCAAAAAAGTTGTCAATCGGATTGGGGCGATTCTTCTTGAGACGAGAGTTGCAGTTTTTCATCTTGTGGGGTATATTCCATTCCATACTCTTCGTACTGTTTTATATCGATTAGGTGGTATAACGATTGGTCATGGATCAACGATCCATATGGGCGCGCGATTCTACGATCCAAGAAATATTGTAATAGGCGAGGATACGATTATCGGTGAGGGGGCGGTTTTAGATGGGCGCGATAAACTGGTGATTGGTAATCATGTTGCCTTTGCAAGCGAGGTTGCGGTGTACAACTCAAAGCACGACATTGACGATGAAGATTTTTCTCCAGTTGATGCGCCTGTTGCTATCAAAGACTATGTATTTATTGGGCCACGCGCGATTATTCTCCCCGGCGTTACGATAGGGGAGGGGGCTATCGTTGCGGCAGCTGCTGTTGTCACAAAAGATGTCGCCCCCTACACAGTTGTTGCGGGAATTCCAGCAAAGCAGATAGGGGAGAGGAAGCTAAAAGATCTTCACTACCGCCTCGGCCGCCCCCGCCTCTTCAGGTAAAAAAATTGCTGTTCGCACCTCGTGTATGCACCTTGGAGGTGCAACTTCAGATTTATCCAATAAATTGGCCAACCAACACGAGGACTACAATTTATTAATAAATTGTAGTGAAAAGGGGGTGCTTCAATTATTTAAATAATTGAGGCAAAGATTATGAGTCTTAACTGAGAGCTATGGTGTGGTCATTCGCTTTTTTCCTCCAGCATTGATTTCTCAACTGGAGAAAAAAAGAATACTAGAAGGGGGAGGAGTCCAGCAAAAAGGAGAGCAAAACCCAGAGATTTGTCGGATAGTATTCCAACAATTGGGTTTAAAAGAGCGATAGTAAATCTTCTAAACATTGATACGAAGACAATAGTTGTCATTCCTTGAAAAAATGAAACCATGATAAAGGCTATAGAAGTTATAAGGGCGCTGAAGCTCAAATAATTTCTCGCAGACCCAAATATTTTTTCAAGACCAATAAAATTTAATACTACTGCAATTTCTGAAGCAATCATTATCACATGAAATGATCCAAAGTAAAATATTGGAATTCCCAATTTCAAGAGGAGGGGCTGATAAAGCCATATGACATAATAAGCCGCTGCAGATACTATAATGGCATCAAGAGCAATTAAACGCAACGTCTTATGTTGATAAAAAAACTTAAATCCCTTATTCACAATATCTATATAACGCTTGCTTTCAGAAGGTCCTTCGTGTACCTTCGGTTCTTTTATTGAAAGTGCGAGAATGGCTGCAATAAACATCGGAATTGCTGTAAATAACATTGGAAAATTTACATCAAAACTAGAAGCGATAAAGCTTCCTATAGGAGCGGATATAAGAAAACCAAGGAGAGTAAGTGAATGAGCCCTCCCAAATATTTTTTTACTTTCGTCTTCCCGGCCTGCTTCTTTTAGCGCGTCGTATAAAAGCGCATCATTTGCTCCAGATACCAGTGCAAACGAGAGCGCAAACAAAAACTCTCCCAAAAGAAAAATCTCGAACCTTGGGATACTTCCATATACGAGCGTCGCAAGAACCAAACATAAAGCTCCTAAAGTTAATGAAACTTTTCTTCCAAGATAATCTGCAACTGCTCCTGTTGGGACTTCGAGTAGGAATATCCAGATAAGAAACCAAGATTGTAAAAGGAACATCTGTGTTTTTGTTATTCCTCCCCATTGAGTAAAAAAGGGCACAAGTACTGCCGAAAAAAAATGCAGGCTCCAGAAAAAGGTAAAGGCGTAGTAACGCCAAATTGTACTTTTGATTGTAGTTTTTATACTGTTAATCATAGCGTTTTTATAAATAAAAAAACCAGCCGTTTTTTGACTGGTTTCTAAATGAGAACTTGAACTCTTTTTAATAGATTACGTTTCTGCTCCAAAGAAACCAGCGCAATAGTCCCCCGCATATGGTACGAGGTCTGCTGGTTTGACTCCGGTTGTCATGAAGCAGAAACTTATCATATAAGAATGGATTATACTGCAAACTTTATTGTTTATCAAACTTCCATGCAAAACTTCCTTTCTGCCTCAATTATTTAAATAAATGAGGCAGACAGCTTTCAGTCGGATTGGCCGACTAAAAAGACAGCTTGCCAG
Source organism: Candidatus Roizmanbacteria bacterium (assembly GCA_016181725.1). Taxonomy (GTDB): domain Bacteria; phylum Patescibacteriota; class Microgenomatia; order UBA1406; family GWC2-37-13; genus JACOYT01. Next base: position 30,422 of record JACOYT010000020.1, read on the forward strand.
GGGCGGTACGAGGAGAAAAAGTTTTTTTCAAAAATTGTCCCGTCAGGCTTTGTTACTTTATAGTTAAAGTTTGACTTTCCCCCCCATGCCGCAAAATCAACCTGCTTCGTTGTCCCTTTTTTCAAAGTTGGGTCATCTTGATAGAGCGGATCCGGTGGGGGTTGCACATCGTAGAGCGTTGGAATTGAGATCTCTATATCTCTTCCATCCTTTTTCCCAAAGATACGAAATGCAAGATCTCCAGTTGCCGTATTATATTCTGTCTGAATGAGAATATGTCCTGGCGTATCGTTTTTTATCTTAAGGTCCACAGGAGGCGCATAGACCGTTGCGTCAAACCCCGGTTTTGAATCGTTTTCGTAGTAGCCCACCCGATACGCATGTGCGACGCGCTCTACAATTGGAAGGCCAGAGTTTAAAGCTGCCCGAAAGAGCGTTGTTGAAACCTGGCATACGCCCCCACCATCACCAAGAACTGTCTTTCCGCTTTTTATGATATAGGCAGGCTTGAATCCGGTTGATGAGGAGATATCGCCAACCGTTTCATTAAAGGAGAAGATACTTTTCGGTGGAACAAGAACTCCATTGAATTTTGATGAGGCAAGGATGATGTTGTGGATACGCTCTGGTATCGAGCCTGCGAAGTTTGATCTTCCTTCGGCAATAAGTTCCTCTATTCCAAATTGGTTTGATTTGGCAAGCGTAATCTCTGGCAGTATGATTTCTTCTTCCAGACCCACCGCTTTCACCGAGGGTTTCTTTTTCCAGCTTTCTACAATTTTTTCAATATCCGCGTGAAACTTATCTGATTTTATTTTTGCCCCTTTTTCCTCTTGACGAAAGCTCACTACCCTGTTGTTTTCAAACTGAAACAGGGCATTTTTTGCCGGTTTGTTATATCGTTGTTCCTTGTCGGTAACAAATTCGTTTATAACCCTTTTATCGTATGAGATGGTCGTTGTAAAAGAGAACTTGTCGGTGTTAAAGAGCGTTGAAAACTTCTGATAGGCTCTTGATGGGAGATAGGATACCCGGCCAATAAGATACGCCCGATCTATCATGTCGACAACATTGCTTTTTACCCCAAGCGCCTTTGCAGAGAGAGTTGCTACTGCTTGATCCTTGTACAAGACGGTGATTGATGAACTTTGCAATTTTTTTTCTCTTTCCAAAAACATCTTAATCGCCTCACTTTTCGTTTTTCTTCCAACATGAACATTGTCGATATATACGTTTGGATAAATACGGATTTGAAGCTTTTGTTCTTCTTTCGTAATGTAGGAGGCGGTAAAAACTCCGGAAACAAGAAGCAGGGCTAAGATACCAAGGAGAATTTGAAAAAAGACAAGGTTCTTATTTAGCCGATTTGGTATCATAAGAGTTATGGATGATGATAAAATAAATCCCGAGGAAAAGCAACCAAGCGCACAAGAACCAAGGCCAATATTTGAGACAGTCCCCAAGGAAGAGCAACCACACGAAGTACAATCGTCGCCTCAAGAACCGCCCCAGCCGCAACCTCAAGAACCTCCATTTGAACTTCAACCCGAAGAGGCGCCACCTGAGCTTGAGACACCGCAAGAGGCGCCAAGCAACCTTGATGAGAACAGGACAAAGTATTTCATCATAGGCGCAGGCGCATTATTTTTTATTATCATCTTGATCCTTATCTTGCGGATACTTCTTGGTGCTGGGAAGAAAGAGCCGGTGAGACTTACCTACTGGGGTCTTTGGGAGGATAAAGAGGTTATCCAGCCCCTCATCAATGCATATCAGGAAAAAAACAAAAGCATTACTATTGAATATCAAAAGATGTCACCGAGGGATTATAAAGACAAACTTATTGCACGAAGCAAAAACAATCAGGGCCCAGATATCTTTCGCTTTCACAATACCTGGATTCCAGAGATCAAAGAGGTTGTCGCGTCACTTCCTCAGTCAGTTATGTCCAATACAGAGTTTGAGAGAACCTTCTATCCTATACATCAAAAAAATTTGAAAGTAGGCGATCAGTATTACGGAATTCCCTTAATGATAGACGGATTGGTACTTTTATACAATGACAGTCTTTTTAAAAAAGCAGGGATAAGCACCGCCCCCTCAAGCTGGGAAGATGTGATAGATTACGTAGGAAAGCTTACGGTAAAAACCCAGGAAAATCAAATCGTTACTGCAGGGATCGCGCTTGGTACTGCTGAAAATATTGAACATTTCCAGGATATTTTCGCATTGTTTTTGATGCAAAATGGAGGAGATATCCGAAAACTTGATCAAGCAGAAGCTGTCGGAGCACTCGAAAGTTATCGAAAATTTGCTGAGCAACCGAATAACTTTTGGGACGAGACAATGCCAAACTCGATAGACGCATTTATCCAGGAGAAGGTAGCAATGATCATCGTTCCTTCCTGGCAGATCCTAACAATTAAAAAGGCGAATCCGGAACTTGATTTGCGCGTTGTTCCGGTTCCAGCAATCCCAGGCGGAAAGCCGGTATCAATAGCGACATATTGGGTTGAGGGAGTTTCAAAATTTAGCAAAAATCAGAAAGAGGCGTGGAAATTTTTGCGGTATCTTGCAGAAAGGGAAAATATGACAAGGCTTTACGAGCTTCAAGCCAAGACGAGACCGTTTGGTGCGGCATATTCTCGAGTTGATTTAGGACAACTTTTAGCACAAAATGAATATCTAGGAGCAGTGATCAAACAGGCAGACTCATATGTCTCGGTGCCGGCGATTGCACGAACCTATGATAATGGTTTAAATGACGATATAGGGCAGTATATCAAAAACGCTATCAATGCGACAACCCAAGATGTATCATATGCAGAGGCCATGAGAACCGCAAAGCAGGGAGTAGACCAAATCTTCTCCAGATATCAAATCGAGTGAGATTATGGCGATCAAATTTCCCGTTAATTTTTTTCAAACCCGAGGCGATACGGAGGAACTGTATCTTGGCTTATTTCTCAAAGAACAAGAGGGAGCCGTTTTTTATATCGAGGAAAAAGGCGGATCGTTACACATCATCGCAAATGAGAGATTCGCCTACACAAACGGCTGGGACAATCTTGTTGAGGATATTGATGAAGCACTGTATAAGCTTGAGACAGAGACGCGGAAATCTCCCGAGAAAACGATTTTCTTTCTTTACGCACACGTTATCGATGCACATGCCAAAGAGATTAAGAAACCGTATCTTCACAAAATTAAAGAACTGACAAAAAATTTGGAACTAAAGCCTCTTGGATATATCGAGTGTCATGAGGGTATCGTTGAATATCTGGAGAAGAAGGAGGGGCTTTCACTTACGGCAACACTCATTGAATTTGATAAGGCGACTTTGGGTATCTTTGTGTATAAAGGGGGCAAGATAATTTTCCAAGAGGCTGTTCCTCGTTCGCTCAACTTAATTGATGATCTTACTCCAATTTTTGAGAAAATAAAAACCATAAGTGTCCTTCCTGCGCGTATAATCCTCTACGATTCAAAGGATCTTGATGTTGAATCGGGACAGCTTCTCACCCGCGGTTGGGAGCAAGAATTTTTCCCACAACCACCGAAAGTAGAAATAGTGAGAGAAGAACAGCTTATTGAGGGTTTGCTTAAGATTTTTGTAAGTCAAATTATGCCCGAGAAAAAGGAAGAGCCAAAAGAAAAGGAAGTGATGGGATTTGTGATCGGGGCAGATGTAGCACCGAAGAAAGAAGCAGATCTTCCCAAGCAGGAACAACCTATGGTAAGTAAGCCGGCATTCAATTACGACGTAACATTCGCAAAAGGTATTCTATCAAACTTCATCTCGTGGTTTAAGCAACTCGGATCGCTCTTTTCAAAAACGAGAAATATATCAGTTCCACTTTTGGCCGTAATTGGCAGCCTTTTTATCATTCTTGCAGTTTTTCTCATGGAGTATTATTTTCATACGGCGGAAGTTACGGTATTTTTTCCGTCTCAACGACTGGTAAAAGATGTTGTTGTTTCTGGTAATTCAAGTAGCAACGCAGGAAAAAATGATCTGCGCGTGCATATTGGGACAACGCAGCAACAATTTAACGAGACAAAACCCAGTTTGGGAAAAAGAGATGTCGGTGAAAAAGCCAAAGGAGACGTTACAATCCACAATTTTGATGATAGAGAGCGAGTTTTTGAGAAAGGAACAACACTTGCCGCACAGGGAATTAAGTTTGTTTTGGAAGACGACGTTAAGGTTGCCTCATCGTCATTGGCATCCGATGGCTCCGCAAAGCTGCCAGGGAAGGGGAAGGGCGGCATTGAGGCGGTGGAGATTGGAAGCGAAGCAAATCTTTCAAAAAATCAACGATTTCAGATTGCAGATCTCTCAGCGAGTTTATATTTCGCACTCAATGAAGCCAATCTGTCAGGTGGATCTAAAAAAAGTATAAAAACCGTATCGAAGGACGACCATGAAGCGTTGCGAAAGAAAATCCTTGAGAAGGCAGGAGAGTTTGGTAAGAAGAATATTGAGCCGAAACTTCAGAAAGATTCAAAGCTTTTGCAACAACTGACAGGCATTGAGTTGAGAAATCTTCAATATTCAAAAGAGGTGGGTGAAGAGGCAGATGAGGTAGCCCTAAAAGCTACGGCGAAAATTACGCACCACTCATATAAGGATAGGGAACTTCGCAATCGTTTCGCAGAAGCCCTTTCGCGCGAGATTAAGAAGAGTTTCCAACTTGATGTTGATGGAATATCATATGTAATACGAAAAGTCCAGAAGGATAAAGAGGACTACAAGATACAAGCAAACGTGAAAGCAAAGCAAGTTCGAAAAGTTTCCAAAGACGAGATAGTTTCCAATCTTTCCAATAAAAAGAGCGATGACGTTGAAAAGCTTGTCCGCGAAAAATATAAGGCATCTGGCTTGGAGCTTAAGGTAAACCACCCCTTACCATTTCTTCGAAACAGACTTCCACTTTTCAAAAAAAACGTTGATCTTGAAATTTCTTACCTATAATACTACGCTAATAATAGACATGTCTTTGTATAGGTACGTAAAAGAAGAGAAGACCATTAGGCGGAAAGTTGTCAATTATTTTTCTTACGTTACTCTTACTTTGGGAGCACTCCTTTTATTCTGGGCTTTTTATCCGGTTATTTCATTTGAGGTATACTCTCGCTTTTTCTTTCAGCAAAAACTAAATAGTCCCGTTCCTAACCAGATCGCCTCATCAATTACCCTGGCAAATTCAGTTTTAGGAACAAGCACGGAGCTCTTTTCAAACAACCTGCGTGACTTTACCCAGGCAAGTCTCTGGTTTCCAACAAAAACAAAGGTGAGTAGCCAGCGAAAACTGGATATTAAAGAGTATGCGCTTTCTATCCCAAAACTAAATATTCAAAATGCAAAGGTTATCGTTGGCGGCGAAAATCTTACGAAGGGACTTATCCAGTACCTGCCAACAACTCTGCCAGGAGAGTATGGAAACGCGGTGGTTTTCGGACACTCAACGCTTCCCCAACTATATAATACGAAGGATTACAAAACGATATTCACGTACCTTCCCTCTTTGGAAAAAGGAGATAAGGTGATGGTTAGAATAAAAGATGTGGATTATGAGTACGAGGTCTATGAGATGTTTGTTGTCAAGCCGGACCAGATCTCTGTTCTTGAACAGCGATATGACGGTCCTTATCTCACCCTTATAACCTGCGTTCCTCCAGGAACATATTGGAATAGACTGGTAGTTCGTGCAAAGCTTACCAAGTTGCCGGCTCAATTATAATTGCAAGTACCCCATAATATATGCTAAAATAGCGGGATGCCAAAGCGGAAGATTGAGAAAACGCTATACCAGCTTCTTTATCCCCTCGTCAATTTTTTTATCGCCGTAGGAGAGCTCGCAAAAGATATTATCATGCTGCCGTTTCGGCTACTTCTTTTTTTTGTAAGAAAAGCTTCAGCAGCCCTTATTTTATTTGGAAAAACAACAGATCAAGGATTGACTGCATTTCGAAAATGGATTAAGAACATTAGGAAAAAGCCTTTACCGAAGCTCAAAATCCACTTTCCAAAGCTTCCAAAGATAGTAATCCCGAGAATAAAAAAGCCAAAATTCAGATTGAGAAAACCGCGTTTTCTCAAATTTCCAAAACTCCCAAAACTCCCGGCCATTTTAAAAGGGCGAAAAGCTTTAAGAATAAAATATTTTTTTATAGGATTTATAGTAGCAGCGCTTATAAGTTTTGCAAGCCAAGCATACCAATTTGTCACATCGCTTCCCTCACCAAGAAGTATAGGGAAGGTGAATTATCCTCTTTCAACGCATATCTATGATCGCAAAGGAAGACTGTTGTACGAAGTTTACCGTGAGCAAAACAGGACTCCTGTCAGAGTGGAAAGTCTCCCTCCGTATGTCACGCAGGCAACCATAGCGATAGAGGATAAAGATTTTTTTCGGCATAACGGCGTATCACTTTTTGGAGGTATTTTTCGCGCAACAAAGGAGACGCTTGTAACGAAAAAACTTCAAGGAGGATCAACTATCACGCAGCAACTGGTGAAGTCTGCGCTACTTACGCCGGAGCGAACTATCCAGCGAAAACTCAAAGAAATTGTTCTTGCTTTGTGGACTGAACGAATTTATACAAAGAACCAAATTCTTGAGATGTATCTCAATCAGGTTCCCTATGGGGGATCTGCGTACGGGATAGAGGAGGCAGCAAAAGCTTATTTCAATAAGCACGCGAAAGACCTAACCTTAGATCAGGCAGCTTTTCTTGCCGGACTGCCACAAGCTCCCACCTTATATTCATCGTATCTAAATCCACAGCTTGCACTCGCTCGAAGAAACGATGTATTGAAAAATATGATCGAACAGAAATTCATTTCTCAAGAAAGGTACGAGGAGGAAGTCCGAAAACCCCTCGGTGTTGTTCCACCAAAAACCACAATCAAAGCCCCTCACTTTGTTTTCTATGTAAAAAGTGAACTTGAAAAGCAGTTTGGCATACGTTCGGTTGAGGAAGGGGGCTTACGGGTAACTACATCACTTGACCTTGATATCCAGGAGAAAGCACAAGAAATTTTGAGTGAGGAGATAGATAAGATACGAAATTTAAATGTCACAAACGGCGCGATTTTAATCATAAGGCCTTCAACCGGGGAGATATTGGCAATGGTCGGCTCCACAGATTATTTTGCCACCCCATCGGGAGCTTTCAATGTTACAACGGCACTTCGACAACCAGGTTCAGCAATAAAACCGATTATGTACTCATTGGCACTCAAAGGGGGTTTTACCCCGGCAACGATCTTAAATGATTCTCCGGTCGTATATGCTCTACCTGGTGAGATATACCGTCCGGTTAATTACGATGGTCGTTTTCATGGAAGGATGCCTCTTCGATATGCACTTGCTAATTCATACAATGTTCCCGCTGTTAAGACATTGAGTCAAATCGGAGTTTCCGATTTTGTGGAGCATGCACGTCAGATGGGTATTTCAACATGGAAAGACTCTTCACAGTATGGCTTATCTCTTACGCTCGGGGGGGGCGACGTTAAGATGCTTGATATGGCAAAAGCATTTGGAGTTTTTGCAAATAACGGAGAGAGAATCGAAACAGCTCCAGCAATCCGAGTTGATAATTTTTCTGGCGATACGATTTTTGAACACAAGCCAAAAGCAAAAAAAGCGTTGGATCCTGGAATAAGTTATATCATATCTGACATATTATCAGACAATGTTGCGAGGCAGCAGGCTTTCGGGGTACGATCTGCCTTGGAGATCCCCGGATATAAAGTTGCGGTAAAGACCGGCACGACAAATGATAAGAGAGATAACTGGACGATAGGGTACACCCCTGAGTTTCTCGTTGTGGTGTGGGTGGGAAACAATAACAATAGTCCCATGCATCCACAGCTTACGTCGGGCATAACGGGAGCTGCGCCAATCTGGAACAAAGTTATGTCTTATCTTCTTACAACCTACAGCAACAAAAATACCTGGTTTAACAAACCTGAAGATGTGGTCTCAAAAAGTTGCTATGGCGGCAGAGTTGAGTATTTTCTCGTTGGAACGGAAGGGACTTATTGTCAGTTGCCGAAACCAGTTACCCCAACTCCAGAGAAAGAAGACGAAGACTAAGCTACTTTTTTTGTATAACCTCAAATCCTACAAGGGGTTGGAGAACCTTTGGAACAAGCACAGACCCATCTTTTTGCTGGTAGTTCTCAAGGATTGCAATCAAAGTTCTTCCTATGGCAAAAGCCGTACCATTTAAGATATGGACGAATTTCTTTTCACCATCCTCTTGATATTTAATATGGAGTCTCCTTGCTTGAAAATCAGTTGTCGTTGAAGCAGAGGTTACCTCTCTGTATCTGTTCTGTGATGGAAACCATACTTCGATATCATATTTTTTTGCGGTTGGAAAGCCTAACTCACCGGTGCAGACGTTTACAACTCTATATGATAGATCAAGTGCCTGAAACAGTTTTTCCTGAAGAGAGAGAAGATACTCATGTTCCTTATCATCGTCTTCCTCTTTCGTAAAAGAAACCATTTCAACTTTATCGAATTGATGAACACGAAATATGCCTCTCGTGTCTTTTCCATACGATCCTGCTTCGCGCCTGAAAGAGGAAGAAAACCCAACATAGCGTTTTGGGAGGGCTTGCTTGCTTAAAGTTTCGTCCTTATGCATGGGAACGATAGAATGTTCTGCTGTCCCAATAAAAAATAAACGATCTTTGCCAGCGACAAACATATCATCTTCTCCACCCTGTTCCATATAACCAAGACCTCTCATCACTTCATCCTTCACCAAGGCAGGTGGTACAACAGGGATGAAACCTTCTTTGGTAAGGGTTTGAAATGCGAAGTGGACAAGGGCAAACTCAAGAAGAGCCGCCTCATTTTTGAGGTACCCAAAACGGGAGCCCGAAACCTTTGCTGCGCGTTGGATATCGAAAAGATCAAGCTTTTGTCCAAGTTTGATATGGTCAAGGGGAGCAAAGTCAAGTTTTGGCGGCTCTTTATGTATGCGAACCACAACGTTTTTTGCTTCGTCGCCTCCAATAGGAACGTCTTCTTTTGGCAGATTTGGCAACGTTAAAAGAAGTTCGTCATATTGTTTTTTGAGATTAGCAAGTTTCGTCTCTTTCTCTCTTAATTGTTTCTTTAGTTTCTCGCCTTCTTCTCTATTTTTTTCTTTTGCCAGACGATTTCTCTTCTCATGAAGTTTTTGAACTTCTTGGAAAAGCTTTCTATGTTCCTCATCGGTTTTTAGGAGCTTTGAGACATCAACTTTATATCCTTTATTCACTGCTGCCTGTTGAACAAGCTTTGGGTTCTTTCGTACAAGTTTAATGTCAAGCATGGGTTGCTTTATTCTTTTAATCCTAACGTTTTTATTATGATCGGTTTTAGCTTTCGGATTGCCTTATATCTGTGATTATACAATTTTTGCTCGTCTTCTGTTAACTCGTTTTCATGGTAGTATTTCCCAATTTTGGGAAGATAAAAAAAAGATCGGTAGGGATATCCTCTTAAAAGCTTAAGATACGGTTTTTCCGGAACGATTCCCTCGATTTTCCCCTCGCGGCTCCACACTTTTCCATCAGGCAGAGCAAAAGAGATAACCGCACGAAAGTAAGCCTTCCGATTTGAATATGGCAATTTTTTTGCTACGGTTTTCATGTGATTAATTATTTCCTCATCCCGCGCTTCATATCCGAGCCATCTTCTACTTTTTATCCCCGGTTCGCCTTTTAATGCGTCAATCTCGATTCCTCCATCATCAGCGATCGCAGGAAATCCGGTCTTTTTGGCATAAAATCTTGCTTTTTTTTGAGAATTCTTTTGATAGGTGTTTTCGGTTTCCGCAACTTCATCTTTGATACCAAGATCAGGAAGTGAAATAAGCCCGATGGGGAGATCTGATAGAAAGCTTGCGAGCTCTTTGATTTTTCCTTGATTCATCGACGCAATAAGCAGTTTCTTCATAAAACTTCTTATTATATAATACTTTTACCGCATGAATTTTATCGGTCTATTCAATAAAGCAGTTGGGACAACTCATTCTCGATTGTGCATCGGTCTTGACCCCGAAGTTAATCTGCTCCCTCTTAGCGTAAAAAACAAGAAGCGCTCACTCTTTTTGTTTAATAAGACAATCATCGACGCGACCCATGATCTCGTATGTGCATATAAACCAAACTCTGCTTTTTATGAAAGTTCTGGTGCCGGGGGAATTTTGGAGTTGAAGATGACGTGTGATTATATCAAAAAGAATTATCCCAAAATTCTTATCTTCTTGGATGCAAAGCGCGCAGACATCGGAAATACAAACAGACATTACGTTGAGTATGCATTTGGGTATCTTGGAGTCGATGCCATAACCCTTCATCCGTATCTTGGAGAAGAGGGGATTGCGCCGTTTCTTGAGCGTAGTAATAAAGGTTGCATAATCCTATGTAGAACTTCAAATCCTGGCGCAAGAGAATTTCAAAATTTAAAAGTTGATGGAACACTGCTTTATCAAACCGTAGCAAAACAGGTTGCGCAAAAATGGAATAGCCGTAAGAATTGTATGCTTGTTGTAGGTGCGACGTATCCGTCTGAAATGAAGGAAATACGAAAGTTGGCACCTAATGTGCCGTTTCTTATACCAGGAATTGGGGCGCAAGGCGGGGATCTTGAGGCAAGCATTACGGCCGGTATCGATTCAAGAGGCGGCGGAATAGTTATTGCAGTATCACGGACCGTATTGTATACATCAGGCAGTGGTGATTTTGCACTTGCAGCAAGAAAAAAAGCAAAAGAGTTACGAGACCAGATCGATGAAATAATCCAAAGACTTTCGTGATCTACTCCCACTCCATGGTGGCAGGTGGTTTATTGGTTACATCGTATACGACGCGGTTTACCTCTTTTATCTCGTTTACAATTCGAGAAGAAATGGTATTTAAGAGCTTATAGGGAAGATGTACCCAATGAGCGGACATGGCGTCTTTTGCCTGAATAACTCGCAGTGCTATGGTATTGCCGTAGGCTCGATTGTCGCCTCGTACTCCTGTCGTTTGTATTCCAGTGTGTACGGCAAACGCCTGCCAAACATTATTTGTCAATCCTGCCTTTTTCATCTCCTCCTGAAGAATTGCATCAGCCTTGCGTACCATTTGCAGTTTCTTATCAGTCACCGATCCGACAATCCGAACCGCAAGGCCGGGACCAGGGAAAGGTTGTCTCTGGGTTATTTCATCCGGCAGCTTGAGAAACTTTGCAATTTTTCTAACCTCGTCTTTATAAAAGTTCCTTAATGGTTCGATAAGAATCAAGCGCATTTTTTTAGGAAGACCAGCAACATTGTGATGAGTTTTTATCTTCTTGCTATGTTTTGTCCCTGCACTTTCTATGACATCAGGATAGATGGTTCCTTGTATGAGAAATTTTGCGCCCATTTTTTTTGCCTGCTTTTCCAAAACCTCAATAAAGGTATTTCCAATGATTTTTCTTTTTTCTTCTGGGTCAACCACTTTGGAAAGTTTTTTTAAGAAATCCTTCTTGGCATTAATTATCCGAACTTTCATCTTAAGGTATTTTCGAAAGGTTTGAGAGAGGAGTTTGGTTTCATCTTTTCGCATAAGACCCGAATCAATATAGATCGGTGTGAGGTTTGTACCAAGCGCTTTGTGCGTGAGCATAGCGGCAACCGACGAATCAACTCCGCCAGACAATGCGCAGATTGCTTTTTCGCTACCGACTGATTCTTTAATATCTAAGACAATCTTTTTTATATACGATCGGCTAATCGCTTGTTTTTGAGGTTTTAATCCGCAGATCTTAAGAAAGTTTTTGAGAATCTGATCGCCGAATTGAGTGTGTACAACTTCTGGGTGAAACTGGATCCCAAAGACATTTTGTTTTTTATTAGCTATTGCCGCATATGGGATGGTATCTGTTCTTGCAAGAATTACGAATCCCTTCGGAGCGGTTACCACTTCATCTCCATGTGACATCCATACAGTAAACAAGGGGGGAGTGTTTTTAAAAAGAGAAGAGGAATGTGTTATGGTAAGTTTGGCTGGACCAAATTCTTGTTTTTTACCACGGGTAACTTTGCCACCGAGTAAATGCGTAGTAAGTTGTAAACCATAACAGATACCGAGTATCGGGATACTTTTTTTAAATATTGAAGAAGCGAAAGATAAGGCATTTTTCTCATACACCGATGCCGGACCACCGGACAGAATGATTCCTTGGACTTTCGTCTTATACAAAAAGGAGGGAAGCGCTTTTGGGAGAACAATTTTTGCCAAGACGCCCCACTCGCCGATGCGTCGCGCAATAAGGTGGGTGGTTTGGGAGCCGAAATCGACAACAACTACCATACGGTGATCTACGTTAGGTAATTTTCACCAGATTCAACAATTTTTATAGCCTGTGGATGTCCTTCGGTGTAACCGGCAGGACTTGTTTTTATAAATTTTGATTTCTTGAAAAGCTCGGCAAGATTTCTTGCGCCAAGGTAATAGAGGGATGTTCGCAAACTCCCATCGATTTGATAAAGGAAGTGAGAGGCCTCTCCTTTGTAAGGAACGAGTCCTTCAACGCCTTCTGCAATAAGCCTTTTTTTATTGGTTTCTCTCAGTTGTCCATATCGCTCTGCGGATCCTCTAATCATTGAGGTGGCAGAGCCCATACCTCGATACTCTTTATATTTCTTTCCACCCCTTACTATAGTTTTCCCTGCTGATTCTGTAAAGTGCGCAAGAAGCGAGCCAAGCATCACCGCTCGTGCGCCAAACGCAAGCGCTTTTGCCATGTCTCCTATCTGGCGAATTCCACCATCGGCAACGACGGGGATATTGCTTGCGTTTGCCGCTCTCACAGTCTCCGTTATGGCTGTGATTTGCGGTGTTCCCATACCGCTTATGACGCGGGTCGTACAGATGCTTCCTGGACCCATGCCAACCCGAAGGATATCTGCGCCTTTTTTTATAAGCAACCGTGCACCTTCATAAGTTGATACGTTTCCTGCCATAACAACAGCTTTTGGAAAAAGTTTCTTAATATACAAGAGAGCATCGATGACAAATTTCGAATGACCATGGCCGGAATCAATCGCGATTATATCGCTTTGAGCCTTCATAAGTTCTCTTGTTCGTTCTTCAAGATCTGCTCCTGTACCGACTGCGGCCCCAACTAAAAGTTTCTTCTTTTTTATCTCAGCAACCATTCCCGCTTGCTTTTTGACATTAAGATTTCTGTGGATTACGCCAAGTCCCCCGTGTTTCGCCATGACAATAGCCATATCAGTCTCTGTGACCGTATCCATGGGTGAGGAGATGAGGGGAAGCTTTAATACGATATTTTTATGGAGTTTTGTGGTAAGATTGACATCTTTTCTCTTAAAATCGGTGTAGCTTGGAAGGAGCAAAACATCATCAAAGCTCAATCCAACATGGGAGGCGATTTTATGTTGAAGAATCTTTACGGTGTCCATAAATAATTGTAGGAGAAACAAAAACGATTTGCAACTGAAAAATTAGTGGGGACAATTATAACAGGTCTTTTAGACGTTGGGAGACTTTCTTTATACCAAACTCAAGAATAAGGTCGGCTGCTTTTGGACCGTAATCGCGGCCAAGAAGCACTTGATACAATCCACGAAAAGCTTCTTTTGCCTGAAAACCATTTTTATTTAATAATTCAAAGATCGCCTCTTGCAGTTTTTCGCGGTTGCGTGTTTTCAACGTAGAAAGTTCATTGTTCAACTTTCTTAAAAACTCTTTTTGTTCCCTTGTAAGGCGATGTCTTTTCGGTGATTTTTCTGTAAGTTGAATTTTTATATCATCCCTCGCATATTCTTTTAAATATACCTGTGTATAGACAACTCTTTCCTCAAGCATCTCTTTCTCTCCGCTTGTTAAAGATGAGCCTTTTTGTTCTTCAAAGAACTTCAATATATGAGTTTTTGTTTTCGACAAGTTTACAATCGTTCTGAAGCGTGGAAGAAACATTCGTGCTTGAGGAAGCGGTCGGACCGCAGAAAGTTCGATGATCCTTGCAAAATCTGATAGCACTTCGCCTTGTTTTCCCTCCGGAAGCTTTTTCTCAAGCTTGTCAAAATATGCGCTCATACAGCGGTCGTAATCGTCGAAAAGATTTAGGATGGCATCGCCATATGGATCAAAATCAAGAGTCCGTTCAATCGGTGTTCTTACCAGTAGAAAGCGAAGTATATCAGGAGGAAGAATCTCGGATACTTCCTTTGCTGAAGCTCCCACACCTTTGGATGATGACATTTTTCTCCCTCCGATGATGAAAAATTCATATCCAACAGGATAGGGGACCGCATACCGGAACACCTTTTTTACAACCTCACTTGCTATATCATGGGAGCCTCCGGCAGACATGTGGTCTTTTCCCGCCCCCTCAACAGTTACCCCAATAACCTTCCACTTTGCCGCCCAATCAATCTTCCATGACATTTTTCCTTTGCCATTGAAGGGCGAGATCTTTCCTTCATTACCGCATCCACGCGCCCACGCAACCATCTGCGGCTTACAGCGATAATATACGTATCTGCCATCCCATTTGTAGACTGATGTCGTTCCTATTTTTTTACATTTTGTACAGACAACATTGAAAGGATGCCAGTCTCTTGGCTGTTTTACCTTTAGGACTTTTCGGTAGATGCTTCGGATTTTATCGGCATTGTCAAGGACCTCCCTAATGACTCCGTTCATCTTTCCCAAATTGTAAAGGTCAGATGCCCAGATGATCTGTGGATGGCAGTTTATGGATTCAAACACATCCTGAAACTCTTTTGCATAGTATTGGGCGAAGCTTTTATATCCTTTGACAGGTGAGGGAATTTTATAAAGCTGCATGCCAGCATATTTCTCCCATTTCTCATAATCAAGGTAAGAGGGGATGCTATCCATTGGATCATGGTCGTCAAATACATAGGTGTACTTTGTCTTCACTCCATTTTCTAAAAGAACTTTGTAGACGAGATCATGAATAACCACCCCACGGAGCGACCCAACATGGATACGACCGGAGGGTGTTTTCATATCGTCGACCCACTCTAGTGGAAGCTCGCGTTTTTTAATATTTTTTACTTCGCGGTCAACCCAGATCATACCTTCTCGTCATTCCGAGCGAAGCGAGGAATCTAAAAGCTTCGCAGATCCTTCACTATCGTTCAGGATGACATAGTACCAGATATTGTAATACAATCCTACCTTTATTGTTGAAGAAGAGTTATTGTATTTTTAGGATTTTGTGGAGTGCTTTTCCCGATGGTGTTTCAACCTCTACCGTATCGTTTGTCTTTTTGCCAAGCAGAGCTTTCCCCAAAGGAGAGGTGTGGGAGAGCTTTTTTACCAAAGGGTCTGCCTCAAACTCGCCGACAATCGCAAAGGTATCGGTGTTTCCTTCAGAGGCAATTGTGACGGTTGAACCAATAGCGACCTGTGAACCGGTTTTTGCGTTTTCAACAACTTCGGCGTGCTTGAGGATTTCCTCTATCTCATGGATTCGTTCCTCAACAAGGTCAAGACCTTCTCGTGCTGCAGAATATTCTCCGTTTTCAGCAAGATCGCCCATCCCTCTGGCTTTCCGGAGCCGTTCCACAACTTCAGGACGCTTTATTTCTTGGAGTTCTCGCAACTCGTCCTCAAGTTTTTTTCGACCTTCCTGGGTGAGTTGTACTTTGTTCATGGTAAATAAAAAATCCCCTTACATGCCGCCATCCTTATTTCGGGGATCTGGTACAATACTACTATATTTTAACCTCAAAGTCAACATTGGTTCATCTTGGCCCCGTCGTCTAGTGGCTTAGGACGCTAGGTTCTCATCCTAGTAACACGGGTTCGACTCCCGTCGGGGTCACCGCGCATAGAACGAGGAACATTGAACAGAGAACATGGAATTGTTTCCCGATATTCTGTATTCGGTATTCAACGTTCCCCGTTCTCTGTTCTAAATTCTTCAGAATCATCATTAACTGTCTTTTTTAATTTAGGGTTCGAATCCTTCCCCCTGGACCCAGTATTTTAGTCACATAAATCTCCTTGCGCAAAGAGACGTTCGAACCTTTTTGATATAATTTCTCCATGAAAATAAGAAGGGCTGATTTAAATGACAAAAATCAACTCAAATACCTACTCCAAGGTTTTTATCTAGACGATAAAAAAAGATTTTCAAAACAGCTTCAAAAATGGGAAAAATATAAGAACGACCAAGATGTTATTGAAGCTACTTCAACTAATTATTTAAACGATCAAAAATATATTGTTTACGTTGCAGAAAAAGATAATAACTTAATAGGTTATATCGTAGGAGAAGTAAAAGACAAACCTCATAAAGTATACGATAAGGAAGGATATGTCCAAGATTGGTTTGTTCAAGAAGAATATAGAGAACAAAATATAGGAAAACTCCTATTCGATATTTTAATAAAAGAGTTCAAAAGATTGAACTGTACACATATTGCCCTTGATTCTTTTGTTGAAAATAAAAGAGCAATTGATATTTACCATAAAATGGGATTCAAGAACAGACTTTTAGTATTAAGAAAAGAGATGTAAAAAGTTCTAACGTCCCTTCGGTAAACTCAGGACAAGCCTCCACGTGCCTGGACCCGCTCTTTTTAGCCTCAAAAATACAGCCTGGGACGTGGACGTTCGAACCTTTTTGATATACTTTTACTATGGATTTAGAGCCAAAGCCGAGGGATATTATCACTGTAATAGATGAATTAACAGAGAAAGCAATAAAGAGTGGTGAGTTAGTTGAGACACCATTTGCAACATTTCGATTCCCATATCTTTCTGATCCGAGATTTCTGAAATCCCCCTTTAGAGATGAAATTTTAAAGATAGGAGTACCAGAAATGACTGTCGGGGCTACCAAAAAAGCAGTTGAAGAATTGACGATAAAAGACAAATTAGAAATAACCACACTTATACCTGAGTTCGATCCTAATGGTAACTATAAAGGAGGACAGGCCATCTTCCCTTCACGTGTAGAGATTTATTTCTATCCATATAGTACAAATCTCGTAGAAGGAATGAGGCTAACAGCAAGAACAGTGGGTCACGAGCTTAACCATTGCGCACGACTCAAAAAAAGAGGACATGGGACAACATTACTTGATGATATTGTGTCCGAAGGATTAGCGGTATATTATGAGGAACACTGGGGTGGTGAATATTTACGAACTGTCCAAGGACACAATCTTACTGAGGAGCAGATTGTAGAGGAATTTGAAAAAGCAAAACCGTTAATCGATTCTGAAGATTATGACGCTGACTCGTGGAGATGGGGAACTGGGGGCGCACACCCAAAGCAAACCATCTATTCCTTAGGGACTAGGTTAGTAGAGCGATTCTTTCAAAATAACCCTAAAACAACGATGCGTGAGGCTGTTAGAATGAAAAGTAAAAGAATTCTAAAAGGGAGCGGACTTCAACTTTGAGCCTAAAAAGTTCGAACGTTCTCCACGTGTCTGGACCATCTTTATCAACACCTACATTAATCGCTAGATACTTTGCTTAGGATCTTTTCAAAGACGTTCGTGTAGGTAGAACTAACAGGACCTTTAATTAGTAATGAAAGATTCGCACCCTTAAGATATTTTCTTGCAACTTTTTGAACATCGTTACTGGTAACTTTGTCAATCTTATCTGAGATTTGAGCGGGCGATAGAATTCGTCTTTCAAGGAATTGTTGACTGGCATAAAAATTCGCTAATGCGTCGGGAGATTCCAAAGAAAAAATTAAATCTGCCTGTCCTTTTATTTTTGCCTCGCTTAGTTCTTTATTAGTTACTTTTTCTCTTTTAAGAGAATTCAATTCGAAAATAATTATCTCTAATGCTTTCTCTATGTTTTCTGTTGAAAATCCTCCTTGAATATAAAACAATCCGGTGTCTGAGAATGACCAATTATCCGTCCATACAGAGTAGGCAATTCCTAAGTCATAAACAAGTTTATGAATGAGTCTCGAACTTACCCCTCTGCTTAATATATCAGCGAGAAGCAAAGTTGGAAAATAATCTACATGCTTATAGGATACACCCGTAACAAAACCCAGAATTAGTTGATTCTGTTTTGATTTGGATGGAATAATTCTTACTCGCGTTTTTTTTTGTTTGAAGACCGGTTTCTTAACTATTAAGATTTTTGGATTACTCTGAATCTTTCCAATGCTCTTCAAAACCTGTTCTTTTACTTTTATGGAAGAAAGATTACCGATAACCGAAATTACCATATTTTCCGGTGTGTATAAATTTTTCATGTACTCTTGCAATTTAACTTTAGAAATTGTGTCTATTGTTTTTCTCTCACCGAGCGTAGACCGTCCAGGCCATTGACTCTTACCCCACACCCATTCCATCCATAAGTCCATAATTTCTACCTCTGGATTATCTTCCTTACGTTTTAATTCCTCCAGTACAATCATTTTCTCTTTTTCGATAGCCTTATTTTCGAGTATGGAATGAAATAGTATCTCGGTGAGATAATCAAATGCAACTTGGGGCTGTTTGTCGGGAACTTTTGTGTAATATACAACATACTCCTTATCAGTCCGCGCTCCACTTCGTCCACCAAATTTCTCTATGTATTCCACCAGTTTTTTTGATGATGGAAATCGCTTAGTTCCTTCAAACAACATGTGTTCTAAAAAATGAGCTAATCCCGCTGTATTCTCTGTCTCATATCGTGATCCAGCTCCAACATAAAAATATACGCAAAGAGATTTCACCCATGAAATATGCTGGACAATAACTGTAACTTTATTGGTTAGTGTAAATTTCTTAAAGTT
>JACOYT010000010.1 GCA_016181725.1 Candidatus Roizmanbacteria bacterium
ATATAAATCGCCCAATGTTCCACACCTTGTTTGCAAAATTTCTCATCCCCACAATCTTCTCCTTAGCCGCAACGACATCATTTCCCTCGCGAACCCCAAAAAGAAGCGCAACGCGTAAAGCATCTGCCCCATGCTTTTCAACCATATCCATAGGATTTATCACATTTCCTTTGCTCTTGCTCATCTTCTGTCCTCTCTCATCCCGCACCATTCCGTGCAAGAATACCGTCTTGAACGGTTCATAGCCTGTGACAAACTGGCCGATCATAATCATGCGTGCAACCCATGCCCGAAGAATGTCGTATCCGGTCTCCATGACCGAGGTGGGGTAGAAATAATTGAAAAAATCCTTGCCGCCGTTTGTCAGAAGGGTCACAAATGGCCATTGAGCTGAAGAAAACCATGTATCAAACGTGTCCTTATCCTGTTCCAAGGCGCCGCCACCGCATTTTTCGCACCGGGTCGGTGCGTTTCCGGCTGTTACCGTCCATTCTTTACATTTCTTACAACGCCATGCCGGAATTCGTATCCCCCATACAATCTGTCGTGAGATGTTCCAATCAATAAACTCCTCAAGGATTCGTATGAGATGGGTTTTGAATCTTACAGGATACATCTTTATTTTCCCTGAAGAAACAAGTTTTTTTGAAGCATCAACCAGAGGCTTAACCTTTATAAACCACTGTTCCTTAGGTAAAGGCTCAAGAATGCTACCGCACCTGTAACATGTTCCCACACGATGTCGGTAGTCCTTCTTTACTTTAACAAGAAGCCCTCGGTCAGATAGATCCTGCGCCACTTTTTTGCGGGCTTCCAAAACCGCAAGTCCTTTATATTTTCCGGTATGTTCGTTCAGCCTTCCGTCAAAATCAATTACCTGTTTTAAGGAAAGATTGTGTCTTTTTCCAATCTCAAAATCATTAAAGTCGTGTGCAGGAGTCACCTTCACAACTCCCGTGCCAAACTTCGGATCAACCGCTGTGTCGCCGACGACCTTCATCATAAACTTCCCAAGAAGTCCTTCTACCTCTATCTGCTTGCCGATCCGGTTTTTGTATCTTTTGTCATCCGGGTGTACGGCAACTGCGGTGTCGCCGAATTTCGTCTCCGGCCTTACGGTCGCAAGAGTAAAAGGCCCGTACTTCATATAATACAGAGCGTCTTTTCGCTCTTTATACTCCACTTCAAGATCGGAAAATGAGGTGCCGCAATGGGTACAGTAGTTGATGAGGCGGTATGCACGGTACACCAATCCTGCATCGTATAACTTCTTAAAGGTCTTGTGGACGATTGTAACAATGTCTTTATCAAGCGTGAACTTTTCCCTCGTCCAGTCCAACGCAAACCCCAACTTTCTCAACTGGTTTTCCATATTTCCTCGGTTTTGGGAAACGAAATCCCAGATCATCTGAAAAAGCGTTGTCCGGTCAAAATCGAATCTGCTCTTCCTTCGCCTTCGAAGGTGCTGTTCAAACACAAACTGTGTCTCAAAACCCGCATGATCTGCCCCAGGAAGCCAGAGTGTCTCGTACCCTTTCATCTTAAAGTAGCGGATCATCACATCTTCATACACATACATTGCATGTCCCATATGGAGGTCTGCGTTTGCATTGGGCGGGGGAAGAATGATTGAGAAAGGTTTTTTCTTTTTATTAACTTTTGCCCTAAACAATCCGTTCTTTTCCCACGATTTATAGATATCGTCTTCAAGTTTTGAAGGCTGAAAAGTCTTATCCATGATTTTCATGTCATGCCGAATTTATTTCGGCATCCGCCCACCGTCATTCTGGTAAGTAAAACGCACCCAAAATCTGCAGATCCTGAAATAAATTCAGGATGACACAACGTGTCAATTATAGCAAAAAACCGATATAATCTATAGCTATGGAGTGGCTCTCTGCGATGCTTGGATGGTACCTCGTACTTCTTATCATCGGTCTTATTTTTTTTCCTTTCGTAAAGCGGCTTTTTTCGTCCTTTCTCGATTTTGGCTATCCTTTCTCAAAAACGATAGCAATCCTTGTCGTAAGCTATGCGGCGTTTGTCTTGGGAGTCTTAAAACTTGTCCCTTTTACACAAACCGCCCTTTTTTCTCTTACCGCGCTTGCTCTTGCTTGCTCTCTCCTATTTCTAAGGTGGAATCGCCATTCTGATAAGCGGGGGGAAGGAGCGCATCCGGAATCTGCGGCAAAGCGCGGTTTAAAACTAATCTTTTTTGAGGAGTTTTTGTTTCTTGTTTCACTTCTTTTTCTTGCGTATGTTCGCTCCCAAGAACCTTCAATACGCGGTTTGGAAAAATTTATGGATTTTGGATTTATAAACTCGATCCTTCGCTCCCGTTTCTTTCCCCCGCAGGATATATGGCTTTCCGCAGATGCTATGCGCCCTCAAGGCTACCCGATTAACTACTACTACTTTGGACACCTGACAGGAGCGTTTCTCATAAAACTTACCGGAATTAAGCCTTCTGTGGGATACAACCTCACTCTTGCTGCAATCTTTGCGCAAGGGGTGACGCTTGCTTTTTCACTTTGCGTAAACATGGTATATCTTTTTGAGGCCTTCGTTGGGAAGGTCAAGAAGGTAAACTTTTTCAAATTGATATTTTTCGGCTTGCTTGGGGCTTTTATGGTAAATCTTTCCGGAAATCTTCAGACGATCTACCTTTTTACATCAGGCTATCCAAACGATCAGCCTGTGCCGTTCTGGCAGATCTTCACAGGATACAGTCCAAAAACCTACTGGTATCCCAACGCAACGCGCCTCATACCCTACACCATCCATGAATTCCCGTCCTACTCTTATGTGGTTTCCGATCTGCACGGCCACGTCTTTGATATCCCGTTTGTGCTCTTGACGCTGGCACTTCTTTTGGCGGTGATAAACGGGTGGCAGAAGTGGAAGGGATCCCGACCCCGCTTCGCCCTTTGGGCTTCGCGGGGCGAGCAGCGCGGACTCCGACGTATCGTCGGAGGAGCACTGGCGGGAGGGAAACTTCTGACAGGACCCGTTTATCACCTAACAGGAGTGGCAGCTGCCCTCGGCTTCATGATCGCAGTTCACTACATGACCAATGCCTTTGACGGCCCGATCTACTTCTTATTCGCTATGCTCCTTTTCTTGTTTCTGTTTGGGCTCACCGCAACCTTCGCAGTTGCCGCGTTCCTTACCCTTCTTGCTTTTGTTGTCTTTTCCCTACCTTTTTCGGTCAATTTCACCCCTTTTATTGTGGGGATTGGCCTAAACTGTGCACCCGACGCTCTCATTCGACTGAAACAGCTTGGGCCTTTTCTCTTTGAGCGCGGAAACTGCCAGATCTCCCCACTCTGGATGCTTTTTGTACTGTGGGGTTTTTTCGCCGTAAACTTCGCTTTATTTATGTTTCTGAAATACCGCAAAAATATATTCACCTTTCTTCTTTTTGCCTTCGGACTCTTTCTTGTCGTTATCCCGGAGTTTTTTTACATCAAAGATATCTATCCTGCCCATTTTCGCGCAAACACCATGTTTAAGCTCGGATATCAAGCGTTTATTATGATGGGGGCAGCCGCAACCTTCACGTACTTTCTAATTACCCAAATGAAGGGAAGAAGTAAGTATCTTTTTAAACTCTTTTTCATTGTTCCCTTCTTCTTTATCTTTCTCTACCCTTTTTTCTCTTTCCCTTCGTACTATGGAGATTTAAAAAGAACCCCTCAACTTGACGGTGAAACCTGGCTTTCAAAGGATTTTCCCCAAGACTACGAGATCATACGCTTCCTCAATGCTCATGTTGTAGGTCAACCGACCATTCTTGAGGCCCAAGGCGACTCCTACACGGATTACGAGCGAATTTCGGCATATACGGGTCTCCCAACCGTAGCTGGATGGTGGGTGCACGAATGGCTCTGGCGGGGCTCGCCCCAGGCGGTTGGCGCAAGGATACCTGATATCTCAGAGATCTACGAATCCCGAAACATCGAAAAAACAAAAGCGCTCCTTCGTAAATATCGAGTGCGATACGTTGTGATTTCTGGGTTTGAAAGGGAAAAGTATAAAAAATTATATGAAGAGAAATTTCATGCGATTGGCAGGAAAATCTTCCAATCAAAGAATAAAAACGGGGCTATATATCAAGTAGATCTATAGGGGGACTTGACAACGTTTTTTAGTTGTGCTATCGTTCTATGTGAGCATTACTACACGTCGTCACCCTTATACGAGCGGTAGTGATGCTCAATCTTTTTATAGATGATATAACTTCACCGGAATCTTCAGGTTTTTATCGGCAAGCTTCTTAAACTCGTCGGCTGCAAATGCAATCTCGTCGGCTTTCTTTGTTTTAGCCTCATTACTCGAAATCTGAGATTGCTGCAAGGACTTATTTGACTTCATATTTCAAATATAAACCCTTAATTTTCATTTGTCAAGACCTATAGAAAAAAAGTCTCTTTCTATAAGATACCCTGTAGTATATATAGGTTAATTTGTTATATACCCGGGCATTTTATATAATAAAATTGATGATCTATGAAGTTTTCTCTTTTGACGTATAATCTTCTTCTCAACAGAGCCACTGGGGAGCTTAAGGAGATTATCTCAGCGCATAAACCCGATCTCTTATGTTTTCAGGAAATAAATACCGATCTTTCCAATTTACGAGAGATCGAAAATCATGGCTATCGCCTCGCCGACTTCTCAAACAGTTTTATGCGGCAAGGCCGGGTCTTTGGAGTCGCAACGTTCTATAATCCGCGGGTATTTTCTCTCTCCCAAACCTTCAGCTTTGATCTCCCAAACAGCCTCTACCAAATAATTATGTTTATCCTTCATAACAAAAAAAACCCGCGCACTGTTTTAAAAACTGAATTTGTAGCAAAAAAGAACGGAAAGAAGGTGACTACGTACAATATCCACCTTACTCCCTTTGCAACCAACAGCTTTAGGATAAAACAAATAAAAAATACTCTCCAAGATCTCCATCTTGCAAGAAAAAGCCCGGTTGTTATAGCTGGCGATTTCAATTTCCCCTATGGTCGGAAAAAATTTGAAGAGATCATACGGGTGTACGACCTTAAGGAAGCAACCAACAATGTCATGTTCACGCTTGAGCGCAAAGTCCTCAAGTTCTTCTCAATCAAGCTTAAGCTTGACTATATTCTCTATAAAAATATGAGCGCGCATAAGAACGAGGTAATCCACGTAAAGCACTCTGACCATTTTCCGATTCTGACCAAATTTGAACTGTAGTGTTATACCGAGAAGAAGTGCTTTATCTTTGTTACGTAGTCTTTCATGTCTTTCTTTCTTTTCAGCTCTCTGTAGAGATGGCCTCCCATCTCATATTGAAAGATTTTGTTCTCAACTTTGCCCTTGAAGATAATATGTAAGACCGCAAGCATATATTTGTAAAGCAGTTTGAATCTTCCTTCGTTTTTTGCCCTTCTCATGCTAAACTTTACCTTTACTTTCTTCAAAAACTTTGCCTTTACGCCCCACACATTGACTTTTCTCAAGATGTCATGGTCTTCGCCGATGAAGAGATTCTCTTTAAATCCGCCAAGTTTATCAAAAAAGAATTTCGCAATAATGAGTGTTCCTCCCGGGGCAAGAGGCCTTCCTAAGGCTTGTGACGCCTCAATTATTCTGTTTGTTATGGTAAAGACAGCCTCTGTTTCCGGAGATTTTTCATCAGAAATAAGTGATGGAAGAAACACAAGCCCTTTCTCTTTTTCAATGATCTCTTTCAGTCTTTTGGTAAATGCCCTTGAAATGCGAGAATCTGCATCAAGAAAGAGGAGATACTCACCCTTTGCCTGCTTTGCGCCAAAATTTCTTTGGTAGGACACATTGCGTCTCTTCGCGTCAAAAAAGCGCAAGGGGAGTTTGTCTTTATATTTCAAGGCAATAGCCTTTGTTTCATCATCAGATGCTGCATCAACTACGAC
>JACOYT010000021.1 GCA_016181725.1 Candidatus Roizmanbacteria bacterium
TGGTTCTTGAAAATTGAAAATTACTTGATGCTGTGGCCGCCGAACTGATTTCTCATTGTGTTTAATATCTTTCCCATGTAGTTTGGTTTCTTCTCAGATTCAGCCCTAAACTTTACTGCCTCCTCAATTATCTTGGCTTTTATCCCAAGCTCCTCTGCCGCCTCAACGGTCCAGTCGCCTTCTCCTCCTCGCGGGACAGACCCTGTCACCTTCTCCAAATCTTCACGGTAGATCTGAAATCCTTCGCTCAACCATTTGGTGAGGCGCGACTCAACAACGCTTCCGTGATTATACACTTCTGCAACTTTCTTTAAATCTAATTTGTATTTTGCTTTTTTCAAAATAGAAAATCCCTCGGCAATCGCCTGCATCATCCCATACTCAATCCCATTATGTACCATCTTTACAAAATGCCCAGCCCCAATCCCTTCAAAAAACTCAACGCCTTGGGGTACAGAGATGTCGATGAAAAGGGGGAGTAAATACTCATAAAGCTTCAGTTCCCCACCAACCATAAGGGATGCACCGCGCCTTGCCCCACCTGGTCCGCCAGACACTCCAACATCCAAAAACTTCAACCCTCTTACTTCCAACTTCTTACCTCTCTTAACCGTGTCTTTATAAAAAGAATTCCCCGCATCAATCACGATGTCGCCTTTTTGAAGATAAGGAATAAGCCCTGCAATCATCTCATCAACCGGCGCACCTTGCGGCACCATCAACCATATCACACGAGGAGGTTTAAGTTTTTTAACAAGATCTTGCAGTGTTGCGACTGAAACAAGCCCTTCTTTTGAAAGTTCTCTTGTGACGGATCTGGTTCTATTGTATCCTACTACCCTCCAGCCCTTCTCTATAAGCTGCCTTGCAATATTTGTGCCCATCTTCCCCAAACCAACAACTCCAACCTCCCTCCTCATTCTTCGTTCTTCGTTCTTCGTTCTCTGTTCTCTTATAATCCCTGTGTTTGGCTTATACGTCGTCAGTGGGACAAGGTCCTCGTCCCAAGCACAAATAATAGGATCGGTATACTTCCACATCGCCATAACTTCTTTCGTATCTAAAAACAGGAGTTGATTCCCCTCGATACAATCAAGAAGCAACTTTTCATACTCCTCAATATACTGCCCTACACCTTCTTTCTCTCTGTAGGAAAAGTCAAAAGTCCTATCTTCAATCCCCATCTCAAGCCCTGGTTTTTTAGCAAGAAAATGAATTTTGATTGCCTCCTCCGGCTCAAGTGAGAATATCACTTTATTTTGATAATGTTTCTTTATGTTTGGGGGACACAAGCATGGAGATACGTGTTTGAAGGTGACCACGATCTCTTTTGTCTGGGTCTTCATCTTTTTCCCGCTCTCCAAAAATACAGGGACGCCTTGCCAACGGGAAGAATCAAAATAGGCTCTTACTCTAAAATATGTCTCGGTTTTTGAGTTGGGCGAGACCCCTTCTGTTTTTCTATATCCTTCGTATTGAGCCCGAAACGTATGACTTTTAATCTCTTCTCTGTCTGGTTCTTTAAGTGTCTCCAAAAGCGCCGCGCGCTTCGCCCGTACGGTATCGGCATTGAGGTCTCTTGGATGTTCCATCGTAACCAAAGCAAGCATCTGTAAAAGATGATTTTGTCCAACATCCCGAAGCGCGCCTAACCCGTCATAAAACCCGCCTCTTCCCTCAACTCCAGCTTTCTCAAGGAGCCGGATCTCAATCTTTTCTATGAATTTGTTGTTCCAACTTTCCTCAAGCAGATTGTTTGAAAAGCGAAAGCTTAAGATATTCTGAAGCATCTCTTTGGCAAGGTAGTGATCGATGCGATAAATCTGCTCTTCCTTAAAAAGTTTCGCAAGGAGAAGTTCCAGTTTCTCTGCAGTTTTTGCATCTTTCCCAAATGGTTTCTCAACGATCACCCGCGTCCACCCCTCATCCGGGCCGCAGGGAATGGTCAAGCCCGATGCAGCAAGATTCCCAAAGATCGTCTCATAGAAAGGGGGCGGCACAGCAAGGTAAAAAAGCTTGTTTGAGCAAACCTTCCACTCATCATCGATCATCCCCAAGTCCTTTGCAAGGCTTTTGTAATCACCTAAATTTTCAAACCTCCCCTTATGATAGGAGAAAAAGTTCAAAAATCTTCCTGCAATATCTTTTCCATTTTTAAAATGCTCATGGGTTCGAAGAATTTTTGTCACATGGTCGTGAAATGCCTCAATCGACAATTTGCGCCGCGCAACACCAATCACCTTAAAAAGCTTTGGGAGTTTGTTTTTTCTATAAAGATGAAAAAGTGCAGGGGCAATTTTCTTTGCCATCAGGTCGCCGGTTGCGCCAAAAATCACAAAGACTGTGGGAATATTTTTTTGATTCATGTTTCTCATTATACTTGACACTGCAAGACGTCATTGGGTATTCTTTACGGTAATGAAAGTCCTCATCGTGTTTGCAACATACTCTCAAGGAACACGCCTTGCCTCCGAAATAATAAAAGACACGCTGGAAAAAGACGGCCACGATGTGACGATGCAAAATATATTTGATGTGGATGCATCGGGTAACTTTTATCTAAACAAGGAGCATCTGCTTCAAGAAATCGCCCGCAATGACGTAATTATTTTTGGCTCATGCACGTGGTTTGAAAATAAAAAGGAGGGGCAACCGCATAGTGGATTTCTTGCGCTCGTGGAGCATGCGAAAGAGATACCGTTTCAAAAGAAGCGTTTTGCGGTCTTTGCCTTAGGCGATGCCAGTCAGTATGCCGTGCATTTCTGTGGCGCAGCAGGCCATCTTGAAAAGTTTGTGATAGAAAATGGGGGAAGACTCATGGTTCCTCCTCTTCGTGTTGATCGTTTTTATTTCAACCAGGAAAAAAATACCGAACTTATCCGAAAGTGGGCGGGGGAGCTTTCCTCTAGGGTAAAAGGTCAGCAGAATCTGTTGCAGATGTAGGAGAAGGGGTCGGCGTTCCTTGGTAGATGAACTTGCGCTCAAGAAGGACCTCGTCTTTGGATACCGTACTTTTGACTTTAAGCTGAAGCTTGTGCTCGCCGGATGGGAGATTGTAGAAACAGAACTCTTTGTCTGAATCACTCGACCACTGACCGTTATCGATCTTATACGACCAGACGACCGAGCAGTACTCTGCACTTTTATGTGAAATGTCGATACATAAGGGGGTGTCTGTCACGGTTTGGTTTTCCTTCGGATACACGATATCAACCGGCCCAACCTCCTTCTTACACTGCTGGGGAGTTGGTGATAGTTTATCCCCTTTCTCATCGCGTGGGACAACCGTAACATTCACGGTTTGGCCGCCTTGCTTTTGCGGTTGATCGTCTTTCTTACCTTTTAAGTTGCCTACGTTAAGAAGTAGCACGGTTATGAGGACCGGCACAGATAAAAGAGCGGTGACAAGCTCAACGTACCGTTTCTTATCCGGTAGCTTTTCGTACCACTTTTTGATTCGCTCAACAGTATTCATACGGTCTTATCTATTTTTGCGGCAAGAATAAAATCATTTAATGACAAGCCGGAAATAGCATGGGTTGACAACATGATTTTTACCTTATTCCAACCGTAGAGGAGAATGTCCGGATGATGTCCTTCGTTTTCTGCCAACTCGCCTGCACGGTTCACAAATGCCATGGCCTCTTTAAAGTCTTTAAATTTATAGTCTTTCTCAATCTTTTTATCCTCCAAAACGTCCCAGCCCACAATCTGCTTAAGATGGGGTTCAAACTCCTCCCTCGTTAAGGGCTTTTCATGCCCTTCACACGGCACACATTTTTGAGAAACCAAAGAAACGCCCTGTGATACCATAGCCAATTTAACGTTTTTCTGAAAAACGGTTGTAAAGGAGAGCCCAGACAAAGCCCATGAGCCACGCAGTCACAACCAGAGTAACAAACACCCCAAAAACACTCCCCAAAGAAGCGTCTTTCGGGAGTAAAGACGCAACATCAGCCCCTAAGAATTGGGCGTTAAATAGCGCTTTAAACGTGTTGGGCGCGCTAAGTCCAAGAATATAAAATACAAGATAAACCGCTCCGGTTAGAATCGCCAACGCATTTGCGAATGCCTTCTCATTAAGCATCCCTTTATTGTACCACACCCATAATCACCGTACAGCTTGAAAAGTAATTGTATCCTTATTAAAATAGTGAACGTGCATGAAAATGAACCCCGTTTATTCGATACGATCCGCGAAGAAACCTCTCGTATTTCTCCATAATCACTCCGTTTCAAAGGAGCTTCTTGACAGGGTAATTGAGGAGAGAAAAAGTATCGAGGTTGATGTTAACTATTCATCCGATCGAGGGTACTACATCGGCCATCACCCGTCTTTTTATAAATATTATAGTATCCCGCGGCCAGAAAGCTTAAGCTTAGCGGAAGTGATGGAGCATCTTACAACGTCCGATGTGTTTGTGAAGTTTGACTGTAAAGATCGCAAGGTCCTTCCGAAAGTCCAGGAGCTTGCGAGAGAGATTGGTCCCCGCCGTTGCATGCTGCATGCATTTGTTGACGAATTGTATATCAAAAACGGACAGGTTATCGATGTGGAGTACTGGCGCACTGAACGTATTCCGTTTAAGGAAATTCTGGAGCTTAAAAAGAAAGCTGGCAACCCGCCGCTTGAGGTTTCTGCCCGCGGGATCACGGTTGAGATAATCAAAAACAGTTCAGAGACACTCATGGAATCCATCGGAAGCGCTATAGAAAAAAAAGCGGAGGTTGTAAATCTAAATATTAATGAGCCTAACCATGCTCTGCCCCCGGATGAGTTTTTGGAAAAATTCTATCTTAGAAACGGCGTTCTCACCGAAGTATATATCGAGAAACTTGATGGAAGGAAGCTGAAAGTTCCATACTTTGGCTCAACCGATGATCTTGCGCTTGCCACTCCTTTGTATACGACATGAGTAATCTTATTGAGTCCCAATGACCATCGGACTTGACAATTTTTTCCTGATAGTCCTACACTGAAGGCATGAGAGAGGGTTCTCCTCTTCGGGTAGCTTTCGAAAGTGACAGAAATGGATTTAGAGAAAATAATATTCGAGTAAAGGGCAGAAATACTCATTATTTATCTGCCGGGGAGCCCTCTTTCCCCACCGTGCTTCTCCTTCACGGCGTAGTAGCTCCTGCGTTTGTCGCATACCAAGAGGTCATAGGTCCTTTATCAAACTCTGGATTTTATGCTGTGGCGCCTGATCTTCCAGGACATGGAGAAACTGATGATCCGATATCTTACAATACAAAAAATTATGTCCAATTTGTAAGTGATTTCATGGATGAGTTGGAAATCAAAAGCGCGCATCTTGCAGGAATCTCTTTTGGGGGGGCACTTGCGCTTGGGACTGCGCTTGAAAAACCTGAAAGAGTAGAGAAACTTGTGCTGGTAAACAGCTATGGATTCGGGGAGGAATTACATATCCCAGTTATCGATGCATATCGGTACGTCCGGAGGCTGCTTCGCACGCTTCCTAAAGAAAAGATCGCTGCCAGGTTATTTCAACTTTCATTCCTTTCCCAAGCGATTTTAGGGCTCAAACATATATTCAAAGACCAGCTCAAAAAACCAGCGAAATTCGTTGTTAATAGATTTATTACCCACAAAAAGTACGCAGACACAGAGATGCCTGATGAAGAGCTGCAATCACTGATCGACGGTCGGGGATGGCCTACTCTTTTTTCATGGCTTAAGACAGAGATGCAGCCATCCGGTCCCCAGACCAATTTTGTCCCACAACTTGAGGCAGCCCCGCTTCGGCATAGCACTCTTCTTGTAAAAGGTGCAAAGGATAAGATTGTCCCCCCAGAGTGGGCAAATATCGCACACTCGCTCATTCCTGACTCACGAGTCATAACATTTGAAAACTCCGCTCACGGATTAACCTTAGATGAGCCTTATAGGTTTGCCGACGAAGTTACAACCTTTCTTAAGTAGCCACTCTGAAGAAATTGTGTTACTCTACGCTTACTTTCCCGACCATCCCACGCTGCCTGTGATTCCCAACACTGCAGTACATCTCAAAGGTGCCAGTTTTATCTGCAGTGAACTCAACCGAGTCTGTTTCGCCTCCCCCTATGGTATTTGTTGAGACATTCAACTCGTTAACCGTTACGTTATGGGGAAAACTCCCTGCGTTTTTGAAGGCAAGCTTTATCTTTTCGCCTTTTTTCACAGAGAGCGTGTTTGGTGTAAACTTAAACTCACTCCCTTCAACGGAAATTTCTTTCGCCTGCTCTCCTGTTTCCGCCTCCTGGGTGGCTGAGGATTCTGTTGGAGCAACTTGAGTTTGGGCAGGTTGTGTGGTTTGCTGTTTTTGCCTTTGAGATGTCGAAAGCCACACCGCGCCAACTACAATAAGAACTCCGACAAAAACTGCGACCCATGTATTTCTTCCCATCGTTCTTCTATTATACACCACAACTTCCGCCACCTTCAACCGCAGGAAGAAGACCCGGAATTTTTGCAACTTCCTGTTGCACGTTCTGTACCCATTGGCTTATCGCAGAGTACTTATATCCCATCACTTCCTTTGGATTTACATCCTCCCAGTCGGTATTTTTAACAACTTTAAAGTAAAGGGCGGTCTGGATATAGTTTGAGGGAAACCAAAACGAATTGAATGCTAATGCTTCACGGTACAGTTCATCCTCTGTCAACCCCTGTGCTGCGCCAAGTTGCAAAAGTCCAAGAAGCGCAGAGCCGTGATTGCAGTCTTGGAAAAAGGTTGAGTTATCACAGCAGGGGCGATAGGTGTTTTTTGCGACCTCAACAACAAGCGCTTCTTGTTTCGGGGTTAGAGGAATTATCTTGAATTTGTTAAAGTACGCACCGCCATTTTTTTCTTTCCCAAGATCCCACCCGCCGGTTGATGCAAAGTTGTTGAGATCACGCCCGGCAATAGGGCTTTTTTTATTGGCTGTCATGTAGTTTGAAAGCCCAAGCGGCCATAAAAGATTCACGTAGAAATTCGCATTCTCTCGGGTAAGAAGAATCGGTTTGATTTGCGGCTTGGTTAAAACATCTCTAAGTTCTTGCGGAAGCCCACTCCGCTCCTTATAGATTGCCTCGAATTTTTTCCGGTCAATCACTCCTTTTTCAACAAGCTTTACAACGCTTTCGCCGAGTACGATCTTGCTCTGAAATCCTTTCTCCGGCAATACTTTTGCCGCAACTTCATTGTAGAGCTTGTTGTCGGTTTTTTGAGGTTTTGTGGTGTTAAGTTTATTGTCGCCGGGATTAACAATCGCCCCCCTTTGCTCATTCTGCTGTTTTAGCTGATACAGCTTGTAGTTTAAAGCAAGAAATACGATAAAAAGGGCCGCAACAGTCGCCATCAGTGCATTGTTTACCTTTTGTGATTTTTTTCTTCTTTTAGCAACCATATGTGTCTTCGCCACAGGAGGAGGGAAGGTCGCGCAACTTCGTCTTCCCGGGGTCCTTTCCTTTTATTATATACATTTCTGGATTTGTAACAGCCCACTCATGCTCATGATTCCAAAGAGTCCAGAAATGCCGCCACTCATTCCAACCGATCCCAAGATGTTTGACAAAGATTCCGTTTTGGGCAAGAAGCTCCCCGATCTTTCTTCCGGTCATACAGGGCATACTATAGCAGTAGACAATTATCTCTTTTCCTTTTGGAAGTTTTCTAAATGACTGAAGGATTCTTGCCGTATCGGTGTAAGCTGGCGTATTGGGATCTTTGTATGCGGGAATATTTATCGCGCCAACAATATGTTCTTTCACATATTCCTGGGGACTTCGAAGATCAACCAAGACATAGTTTTTTTCTCCCTTATCCATCCTCCTTCTTAGACTGTGGGGGCTTACATAGACTGCATTTTCAGTAAGATAAAAGTCCTTAATCAGCTCTTCTTTCGTTGGCTTTTTGTTTGTCAAGAAAAAGTAGGTCATTCCGCTTGCGATTATAGAAGCTACGATAGCCGCAAGAACTATGCTTTTATATAACTCTTTTTTCGCCACGAGACATTTTATAATATTTTCTTTTCTATTGCTCTTGACTTCTTTTGATCTGTTCTTGTAAGCTATGGGTAAGTGAAGAAACGCACAGTAAAAAACTCTTTAACCTTTCTCCTTTTCGTTACTGCGGCCCTTGGAGTCTTTCTTGTTGGATATTGGTATAAGGGGCAACAGGGAAAACAAAAGAAAGAAGCAGTAAGCGATGTAAAAACTGCCGATTGGAAAACATATGTCAATCAAAAATTCAATTACTCGGTAAAGTATCCTCCACAACTTGTCCTTGATCCCTTATTTTCGGAAGATGATCCCGATACCGTGGAGGTAGAAGTTGGAGACGAAGGGACGTTTCTTGGAGAGGCTGAAGCAACGCCCGGTCAGCTTCGAAAAACTATGGTGGTTGGAGCACGATATCTAAGACCCTCTCAAAAAAATATGAGCCTTCGGGAGTTCGTCGAAACTCAAGGAGCAGTTGATAATCCATGCCAGGAACCTAAGCCCGGAAAAACCGAGGATGTAACAACAAAAAGCGGCGTAAAAGGTATCAAAGTTTGGTACTATGTCATGAAAGGTTGTGCGGGAGCCACCGAACGTGGACTGAACGATCCATATGTCTACTTTGATGTAAGACCTGATAAAAATGCAGTGATTGAGTTCTATGAAGGACAAGTGGATGATGTGTTTGACGATATTGTTTCAACCTTTACTTTTGTTACCGCCCAAACCTATGGCGACTAACTTAATCGTTCCTCGCCCATTTATTCAAAAACCATACTCCTGAAAATACCGACGCCAAGATCGCAAGAACCATACCGATTGCAATCAGCATATTCTTCTCGTAGGTAAATCCGAGAAAACGCGACTTTTTTTGAGGAGTAGAGCCAGCATCCGGTGAATTTTGCTGAACAGGTATGCTTGGAGAGGGCGACATTGTGAGCTCTTGTTCATTTGTTGTCGTCTGGTAGTTATTATTCCCTGCGCCAATTTGAGACGAAGGTGGAGTTACATTCTGGGATACTTCAGACGTAGCATTTGCTTGTTCTTGTGGAGACTGATTTGTCTGCGTTTGATCTTGTTGAGGTGTTTGACTTCCACTTTCTGATTGAGGTAAACTTGCAGCTCCGCCTTGACCGGATGGCTGATTTTGCTCTTCCTGTGTATCAAAAAGATTAATTAAATTTCTATTTATGTTGAAATTTATCGGTGTAGGCGGAGTATAATCAACCACAAGCTCGGGCTTATAACTGCTACGCTCTTTACTATAAAAACTGACTCCCCAGGTATCTGTATTTGGATCAGGCGACAGTACCAAGCCGTAATTCCGCCTCGTTCTATCAACCCAGCTTTTGACAAAATCAGCAACATCCCATTCCTGATACGCGCTTGATGCGGGATTTATTGCGAGATCTCTCCCTTGAATCACAATAATAGATGATCCGTGAAAGGAGTTCCAGCTTGCCTGCGCTTCGTTCCAATCGAGATAGGCTGTATCTATCGACATTACCGGCCGAGAAACTGGACTGTTGAAGTTCAACTGAAACAATCTTAATTTGGCGGAATTAATTCTCGAACCTTGAGGAATAGATACATTAAATTTAATAAGTATTTGAATTAATCTTCCGTTTCGATACCAAGCGGATTTTAATAGAGTATCTGAAGAGAAGGTCTCTGAAGGACTCCCCTTGTCTATATAGGTATCGTCTGTGGGGTTTAGGGTGATCGTCTCTGCATTCAAAGATATAGGATTGAGGAATAAAAAGAAGAGGAAAAAAATAGCCCCAAGAATCTTTCCAATGATTCTCACTTAATTTTATTGTAACCAGGCGCTTTGAACTGTGTCAAGCTTGGTAGGTAAATGGAGCGACTTTGCGGGTGGTTGTTGATGGGTCTTACTGTTTAGATTTTTATTGAGACTCTGTGGAGGTTTTCTTGATTGATTCGATGGAAAGCTTGATCACATCTGCATATTTGTTCCAGAATGCATCAGGCACGGTTCCTGTTACTGCAAAAGCAGTTTTGTCATCTACATAAAAAAGGTATTGAACTTGGTGTAGGCGTGTCCCGTCCGGCAAAGCATTTGTTACTTCCAACATATACGTATCCATCCCATCTATGTTCGTGGTTGTATCGCTTAAAAATTGTAAACTTGGATATTGTTTGAGCATGGAATCTTTCCAAGATGCTTGATAATCCGAAAACGTCTTAAATCCCGCCTCGTGAGGACCACCAATAGCATTTATATTAACCGTGAATGTCTGTCCACTCGATAGTTTTTCAGGTGTCGGACTTCCTACAATAAATTCAGCTTTTGGGCTATTCCCCTTAACCCACCCTAAAGGTATTCTCATGGATACGTTCACCTTTCCCCCTGCAACGCTAAAATCAACTGCTTGGGGGGTAAGCTGGGATTGTGGCGTTGGAGTAACCTCTTCGGCTTTTGTCCTTACTGTTTGCTGTGGCGCAGTAGTTTCAGGCAGTGATTTTCTAACCGATACATTAAATTTAAATATGCCTAAAGACCAAAGGATTACAAAAAGTACAACGACCCCTCCAAGTACGAAAACAACTTTTGGTATTCCCTTTGAATTTTTCATTTTAAGATCGTGGAGTAGAATTAAATAAGTACGACGCTGTTAACGTCAAAAGAATCCCTGCTACTGCACCCAGAATGAAATATAAAAGCATGTTGACTGAAGGACCTGCAAGATTCTGGGTGCTGATTCCGGCAACCTGTGAGGTTATAGTATTTTGTGCACCGGCGACCAGTCCGTTTGTGAATTTATTAATTTTTGGAAAATCGATCCCTTGTGCAAGTGAACCGAGTAGCCCCTTTGAAGTACCGTTGCTTGTTCCAATCTGAGACGAAAGCTCAAAAGCTCTGATGAAGCTTTCTGTTAACACAATTTTATTATGAAAGAGGAAATAATTTATGTCAAGCGGATTTACAACTTAACAAGACCTTCCTGAACAATCGCCTCTATATGATTCTGTCACTTCTTCGTAATCCTCTTCCAAAGCCACACGCCAAGGAGGATCAAATCGACAAGAAGGACAATCCAGAAAAGCGATGCTAAAAGACTATAACCTCCCCAGCCAGCCATCATATTAGCCCAGCCTGTTCCCATCATAGGGGAGCCACCTCCTCTCCCACCCATCGCAAACATCATCGGCATAAATCCTGCCCCGTTTTGAGGAAATTGTGCGGAGGTATCACAGCCGCTTAACCTCTTCCCCATAACAACATGCATTTGTTCTTCGCCATCTTCCCCCATCATCCTCTCCATCATCATATTCATTGATTCATGGGAATCACCCATCATCTGACCCATATAGTATTCGCCAAGCCTCTCAAAATCTTCATCAGACAATTTATCGCAGGTTATTTGTTTTGCTTGAAGTTTATCCCAGATTATTTTCCCTTCTTTTTCTTCTCTTGCGGTATGGTTGTCTTGAGCAAAAACTGGAAGAGTTAATAATGACACAAAAACTAAAAGCGTGACAACTGGAGCAAGTATTTTTCGCATACTCCTCATTATACTTCACCTACGTTTACTGTTTTTTGTAGAGTAAGAAATTATTTAAAGAAGTAAATCGGTCGCTTTCGCTGGATCCAGTCTTTCCGCTGTTTTCGACACAATTACAGAAACCGTGGCCAAATTTTAAGGTGTCGGTAGAGACTTCATATATGTCATATAGCGTATTTCCTTCAAATTGACCGCTGGTGAAGGCTAAATTTATTTTGCCTTGCTCCGGAATAGTAATGGTCACCTTATCGTCATTATCTACCGAAAGCTTTGAGCAAGATTCGCCGCTTGATCTTTTATGATTGCCTGTTCCATCGGAGTTTATGGTAAACGTGTGTCTTTCTGCCCATGGAGATTTTGGATCAGGGATCAAACATCCGGTATCCCAATTTGCAACAAGACTTTGATCAACCGATCCCTGGGCTGACCCCGCTGTTTGCGTAGTTTCTCCGGGAGCTCTATCTATTCTGTGAAGCAAAAATGCAACTCCGAGATACCCTACAAAAAGGAGCGCAAGAACCACAACTACCGTAAAGAGCTTTTTAGGCATTTCTCTCATCTTAATCATTTCATAAATCATCTGTCAAGTCGCTTCTTGCTTTTTTCCGAACAATATGAAACCATTACGGTAACGGGCTCATCAACTTATATATGATACAACCGTTTAAAAAACTTTTCTTTCTTTTTGCGGTCTCGGCAATCATGGTTCTCATTGTTTTTTTTAATTCCTACACGACGGCAAAAGCCGCAGAATCTCCAGGATTTACCGACTTGTGGATTTCAGGTGTGACCCAGACAACCGCAATCGTTGCATGGCAAACAAATGAGTTAACCGATTCCTTTATAACGGTGTGGGGGGAGAGAAGATTTACCGCAGGAAAAGATGAGAGCGTCCGTATGCATTTTGTTAATCTCAACACCTTGAGTCCCGGGACCCGCTACGAAGTACAGGCCTTTACGACGTTCCGAGGTTCTCGTTACACTTCCGAAGTCGCACGGTTTACTACACTTCCTGGATCTCTTGAGTCAAGTACCCCCAATCATGGCAACGTGACCGCGACAAGTGCGATGATCTACTGGACGACTAATAATCCTTCGGACTCCCACGTGCAATACTATACGGGTCCTGCCGATGCGCAAGTTGCAGGACAAGCTGATACTGTTGTCAATCACGCTGTTCAACTTATCAACTTACGACCAAATACGACATACTCTTACCGGGCAAAATCCAGGGATAGAAATGGTAACGAATTTACTTCAGACGCGTATACATTTAGAACGCTTGGCGTATTAGTCTCGGTAATTCAGCCAAGGGCTGATAGCACGCCGCCTGCTATTTCAAATCTGCAACACAGCCGCGTAAGTCTTATAGGAGCGACGATAAGCTGGAATGCAAATGAAGAGGCAAACAGTTGGGTTTTTTACTCAACCACTGCCACCGATGACACCTTCGTGATGGAATACGAATTTAATACCGGCACCAATGCATTCGTTCCCGCAGGACCGCATCAAATTGTACTAAGCAGTCTTTCTCCCGGCACCACGTACTCCTATCGTGCTATCTCCAAAGACAGAGCGCAAAATTTCGGTGTCTCCGTACGGGGTACTTTCAGGACGTTAGGCGTACCTCATCCTCAAGCACGCTTCCGTGCAAATGCAGGAGGCGCTGCAAATAATCAAAATTTAGCAAATCAAGGAGATGAGGATTTGACAAGAACCAACGAAGAAGCCGATATAGTAAGAACCGAATTACGCGGAAACGAGACGCAATCCATCACGATTACAAATACTGAACCATCCAAAAATCTCAAATCGTCTACGTTATCAGCAGTACAAACAAATCTTAAAAAAGTGGCTCAACCGGACAACTTAAAATCGCCACAAAATTCTTTCTTAAAAAAAGCCGGCGGTCCTAC
Organism: Candidatus Roizmanbacteria bacterium; assembly: GCA_016181725.1. Lineage (GTDB taxonomy): Bacteria > Patescibacteriota > Microgenomatia > UBA1406 > GWC2-37-13 > JACOYT01. The sequence continues at coordinate 13,428 of JACOYT010000021.1, forward strand.
AGACTTTGCAGCGCTTGATCGCTTCCTTGACGCTCTTTCCTTGACAAAACCGGTCGAAATTCTTTTACTATCCTTGCTTATAGGGGGATTGCTTTTTTTTGCGCTCTTTGTGTTTATAAAAAAAGTTCCTTCGTCCCGGCCAGTCGTGTTTAGCGCAGCAGCAACTACTGTTTTAATTATAATGATAAGTATGGCGCCTTTTATATCGAGCTTTATAATTGCGCTTCCCTACCATTTTGGACAAAACGATAACGATAAGGCCTTAGAAAAAACCATTAATCAAAGAGAATGAATAAGAAATTGATTAGAATCGGACTTCTTGTTGTAGCAAGCGCTATTGTTGTCATGTTGACGTTAGGGTACGTCTTTAAAGAAGGCCCATTTGAAGAACGCAATGTTGATCGTTTAACCTCCCAATTTATTACTGCGAATCCGCTCGATCTTTCCGAAATCTCCTCTATCTCACAATTTCGAAGCTGCATGGGGCATGATTACAGCGGGAAAAACATCAATGGCGAAAAGGAAACCAACCGTTCCATGAAGCATTATCTTGGGATCCGTGATACTGTCCCTGGCAATCGTGCGAAGGTATTTGCGCCGTTTCACGGGACAATTATTGCGGTAGAGTCAGAGGGGACTGGAGCTGGTCCTGGTCGCGGTACCCAGGTATGGATTCGGCCCGACGCTGCAGAGGACTTTGCATTTATTTTTTTCCATATGGACCTTGTGTCGGGGCTTTCCAAAGAAAGCCGTGTACAGAGCGGCCAATTGATTGGCTATGCGAATACTGAACATAACTTTGACATAGGACTTAAAAAATTTGAAAGATTTGGTGGACCAAATATCTTTGACAGCCCATTCAATTACATGGAAAGTGATGTACTTGCAGAATATGAGAAGAAAGGAGTCACTCCTCAAAACATCATAATCTCAAAAGAACAGCGCGATGCCGCAGCCTGCAGATTCGGTGGAGCTTCCGGAACTAACGAACAGATATTCTTAAAGTGAATCACCACGCCTCTTGCCCCAAAGGACTGAAGTTAATGCCACCTCCGAAGTGGAATAGGCTGTTACAGCAACCTAAATTAAAACACTGATTTGTTATGCCGCCGGGGGTGGAGGACGTCATGACCCTGAATGAAATCGAAGGGTTCGAACTTTTTATCGAGTGTAGTTTTGAAGAAGAGTACTATACATTAATGCGTCTTCGGCATTAACGTTTTTATTAATCTTTTCAAGAATGTTCTTTATATAAGGTGCGACTTCTTTCATCTCTACCTCTCCTTTCCTTTTTAATGCTTCTTCTAAAAATCTTGACGCCATTTCATTCGAACCACGGTATTTACCTAAGGCTACTCTTTTCAGGTCGCTGGCCAAAGACTTCAAGATAAATTTATTGTTTTTCATATATTGCTTTAAAAAATACTTAGTTAAATTTTCAAACTTTTCTCTTATTTTAGCATCTTGGATTTCATTGCTGGTATTCCCCTGTTGCGGCCGGATGTTAATCATCGCGTTTGAGTCGATCATCATCGTTTCAAGATCTATCCCTCCTCCCCACAAATCCTCCTGTTTTGATCCCTGCTGAAGTAATATTTGTTCCGAGTCAAAATGCCGATCGGCTCCAGCTGAGCAAATTTTTCTTTTTATATCGACAACGGTTTTTATATAGATATCGAACAATTCTCGCAGTTTCTCAATCTCCTCTTTTGTATAAGGTTCGGCTTTTGTAATAATCACTTAGAAATTATATCAGGAACGTTGATTCGAGGTTTGCCCTATTAGATTAAACTGATGAGGCATACTAGGCCTTTTGCTTAAATTAAAAATACGCCGTAAGGGTGTACCGGCTTATATAAGAGTTCTGAAGTCGTCCTCGTTGCTCCGAGGGGGTGAATGCTTATTCTTACTGCTGTTGATACTGCTGGTACTGTTGTTGGTATTGTTGTTGATACTGCTGTTGATATGATCCTCCGCCATACTTTGCGCATTCCGGATCGTTATAATTGCTTTTACAGTAATTTGTGCACGATTCCATCGAGGTACAGTCTCCTGGACCTTTGAAGCCGCCACCATACTGCTCCACCATTTTTTTACATTCTGGGTCAGAACTATTGGATTGACAGTAGGATTTACATGATGCTTCATCCGTACAACCGCCAGGCCCCTTGAATCCACCATATTGTCCAGCATATTTGGCACATTCGGGATCAGATTTATTGTTAGTACAATAAGCTGTGCAAGAACCTATATCACTACATCCTCCGGGGCCTTTAAACCCGCCGTATTTTTGGCACTCTTTATCATCTGTATGAGATTGACAATAAGAGGTGCAAGAAGCAACATCAGTACATCCTCCTGGCCCGCTGTAATCTATTTTCATACCATTCCCTTCTGCAAAACCAAGACAAATTCTTTGATTATATGGCTGTTGACAAAAGGCTGTACAGTCTGCCTCCGACTTGCAACCGCCCGGCCCCGTCCCGCCGTATTTTTTCGCCAGGTCTGCCTCCTCGGCAGTTATAAACCCAGCAGTAACGGCCATATCAAGACACTCCTTTGAATGACTGGAATTAGCGCAATACGCCTCACACTCTCCTTTTGTCCTACATCCACCAGCACTCTTGCCCTGTTTGATCATATCAACAAATTTTTGAGCCTCTGGGCTTAAAATAAAAGGTATCCCAATATCCTGCTGCCACTTTGCACACTTTTGCCAATTTCCCTCCAAGGAACAATATATCTTACACTCATCTTCGCCTCGGCAATCTCCCGGAGGCTTAGCTCCTTTTTTCATCGCATCCGCCACTTTCCGACCATCAGTTAACTCCTCTTTGGTGGCAAAATTGTTCTCTTCGGCAAAATCTATACACTGGTCTAAATGAGCATAATCATTACAAAAAATTTCTACCGAACAACCCTCGTTAGTCCTACACCAACCAGGACCTCCGGCAATTGCCAGCTTGGTAAATCTTTCTGCTCTATCAAGCTCTTCTTTGGTCAATAGGTTATGCTTCTTGGCAAACGGAAAACAGGGCGACATTTTATTCTCTGGTTTATCACAAAAGGCACGACATTCTGCCTCATTTTTGCAGCCGCCAAGTTCTGCAACAGGGAAAGTGATGTCGTCTTTCGAGTTGGCAAAAGTGAGCGATGAAAGAGAAATGAAAAACGCCATTATTAGGCCGGTCCATAGGGCTTTCATAAATTTATCTAAACGGGTTGGGATAAATGTTTTTAAAAGGATTCGTCTTAACAGTGAATGGATTAGTCTCGGGAATTTTACCTTTGAGGGGGTTTTGGACTTGTTGGTAAATTTGGCTACCGAGTGGTTTGGTAGTAGTTTTACCCTTCCACCACCAAAGTCCAACAACTATCACCAAAATCAGGAATACTACAAGAACAATAGGAAAAAGCTTTCCCTTCTTGCGCATTACTCAATTATAGTATGAAATATAGGCTGGTCAACTAAGTTGAGTAAAACAATAATGCCACCTCCGAAGTGGAACAGGCCGTTATAGCAGCATAAATAAAAACGTTGGATTCTCGTGCTGTGGGGATGGGTGATGTTAGAGACTATTACGAAGTCTTGGAATTATGAAAGGGACTTTTTTCTTGTACTCTAAATATTGCCGGCCAAATCTTACTTCAAGCTCCTTCTCCTCTATCAATTTAATATAGATTAAGTATAAAAAAGGGACAATAAGACCTGACAGAATGAATGACAGTGAGTTTAAGATTATGCCTAACCCGATAACCCAGAGAATAACCCCAAGATACATGGGATTGCGACAGTAGGCAAAAGGTCCGACAGTTACCAATTTTTGAGTGGGAATAATGGGAGTTTGTGTGCCTTTACCCAGCTTTACAAACAGGAAATTTGTCCAGAGAAATAAAACAAGCCCTGAAACAGCGATAGGAATTCCTAGATGAAGGTTAATAGGCGATACAAAAATTTGAGGCAAAGCTAAAATTTTATCTATTTTATCTTTGAAAAGAAGAGGAATGCTAGGTATAAAAACAAAAATAAAGATGGAGCTTAAAACAACCGCTAAAAAAGCTCTTTGGTCCTGACTATATTTTCGCTTTTGCCACTCAACAAATTTATCTATCACAATTATAGTTTATCAAAGTGCTCGCTAAACTGGTTTATCCTGAGGTCACCGAAGGGTTTACCCTGAGCGAAGTCGAAGGGATGTATATAGAACTTATGGGTGGTTGGCGGAAGATGAAAATGAAGCCAAACTTCTAGATGGAAGTAGTAGTCTTCTTCAAATATTTTAATGTCCTACCGTTCTACTCACTATATATCGAGGGATGATGTTGAGATTATTACGAAGTTTTTATTTAGGAAGTACGAGAGTCTTAAGCATTTGATCAATTGTCTTTGTGTATTCTGATTTTTTTGAACCCTCGGCAAAGGTATATACTCCGTAGACCTTACCGTTAATAACGGTATAGTAATAAGTTGAGCATCCAAATCCGCATGTATAGACTTTTTTGAATGCTACCCCATTTATATCTACATCCGAAATTTGATCGTTAACGCTATATTTGCTGTTTACCCAAGATTCCAGATCAAGATTTGTCGGCACTGGAGTCATCACAATAAATCGGCTTCCATCATAAAACTCTGTATTTGCTTTTTGGGTTTCACCAAGAACTTGAACTGCAACAAGGTCTCCGTTTTCAAATACCTGTGTGGACGGCTCGACGGTCCAGGATGAAGGATAATCAAAGGAGATACCGTATTGTTTATCTGAGAACGTGGTCCAGTCCGATCGTGTAGGCGTTTTGAAACCTTGCCCCTGTTCCTGTGACTGGGGGGCTTGTTTACCAGATGGATTTATAAAAGGATAAACTACATATCCTACAAGAAGTCCTATAACGAGAGCTGCAACAATACCTGTGTTAATATTGTTCTTCACTGCGAGGATAGTAACAGGTTGGTATTACTTTGTCAACCTACCCTTTGGGAAAGTTGTTGGCTCCCTAGTCAAAAGTTTACTCGAACTTTACAAGAAATCTTATTTTCAAATAGCATAAATAGTTTAAGTCTAAGAATGGCTCCGAGGGATGGCTTGCACTGAGTGAAATCGAAGTGACGATGTTAGAACTTTTTTTCTAATGAGCTCTGACAGGTCTATCTAATCTTGCTCTCAATCTCGCCCTTCGAAATAAATAAAGAGGTCTTGGAATTAGTCTAAGATCCCCGCTTAAATTATTTACTCTTTCCGCAGCAAAATTATTACCTTCAAACTTTAATTGATCATAAAGAAATTCCAGTCGACTACGAACGAAGCCTTTCCCTTCCCCGCCACATTGATCCAAAGATTCAACGACTTTCTTGCCAACCTCAAGCACTTCTTCACGAGAAATCCTAGCATCTGTCTGATATCCCTCATAGCTCGTAGCAAGATGTAAAGGTAGAAGGTGAAGATCTCTGAGATATCTAACGAGGAGAAGACCTTGTCTTACTCCTATTTTACCCTTCCCTTTTAACTTTTCTGTTAAAGATGAAATCTTGTCTTCTCTGTAGACAAAAGCATCTGGGACACCTCGGTAAGCCTTGGACAATAGTGGAGTTAGTTCTCGCACCCTATCGATTCTATAATTTCGGATAGCTTCTAAATACTCACTAACAGCGTCCAATCTGGCTTCAACAGAATCAGGTGGAAAAAAGATCTCTTTTGACATGCGAGCAATTATAGCATAGAGCTCTAAACTATGCTTTGCTCCCCCTGGTTGACGCATTCAGGAATAGAGAGGTTGAGATAGATATTCAGTTAAGTCAGCTTCAATCCTTCTCTCATCCACTCTTTAACTCCCTTTGACGCTTTATTTATAGGGATAGAAAATAGAACGAATGTCTCGTAGCTATGTAGTTTCCTTACCTCTGTCTCAATCTCATCAAACAGTTCTTCTTCTGTTTCAAGAATTAAAAGTGTCTCGTCTGCTTTATCAATTGTGCCTTTCCAGAAGAAAGACGAGGAAACGGGGAGTTTTTTAGCACAAACCACGAACTTCTTATCAAGAAGGGCTTTAGCTATTTTATCCGCCTCTTTATTATTGGCACAAGTTAGGTATAAAAGTGTCATTTTACAAAAGAAATAACTTCATTAGCAACTTCATCTTCCTTACCTGTATATCCATGGTCTGCATTTTCAATAAGTTTGCATGAAAAATCTTTGATGTTTTTTTTCATTATTTCTATTGCTTCTTCTGGATGATCTGGGTTTGAAGGATAAAAGTAAATATCTTTTGTTCCGACAATTACCCTTGTGGGTAGCTGAATTTTTTTGAGAACAGGAAATTCATAAGACTTATCGTGAAACTTGTACATAAAAGTTAAGTCGCTGGGTTTATGATGACTTACATATGTTTGATAAGACATAGGTGCATCAAGAAATTCCTTCGGAATCGTTTCTTCTCCTTTTCCTTCTTTGACTTTCTGCTCAGCAACCTTCAAGTATCCCCTCCATTTACCTTTAGTTGCAGTTTCCGCAAGCTGGATGATATCAAACGGAGCAAGAAGTATTAGTTTTTTGACCTTATCTACATGAGTTCCCTCAAAAAGATAACGAACTGACTTCACTGTTCCCAACGAATGCCCTTGAAGAATAATATCTTTATATCCCTTCTCTTGTAAGAATTTTATCCATGCGTCAATATCAATATAAGCTTCTTCCAAAAGTTCAAAGTTTGCCCCCCCTCTATGTACTTTGTTTGGGTGAGTTGTATATATTTCACTTTCTATTGATTCGCCTCTATTTTGAACAGTCATAAAAGCGGTATTGTTTTCATGAAGTTTCTTAGCAATAGCTCTCACAAATTCTTGTGTAAAAAAATCACCCTGAAATCCATGAGTATGTATTATTGCAGGTTTATTTTTATCTCCTTTAAGAAATAAACCGTGAAGATATAAATCATCTTTAGTTTTAGTTCTGACAAGCTCAAACATGCAGAAATTATATCAGAATATAAGCTATCCAATAGAAGGACTGTCAAAAGGGTCTAAACTATACTTTGCTCGCTAAACTGGGTGTCTTTGTCCTAAACTTTGTCGAAGGACATAGCACTTAATTGCCACCTCCGAAGTGAAACAGGCCGTTATAGCAGCATAAATAAAAGTGTTGGATTCTCGTGCTGTGGGGATGGTTAATGTTTGAAACTATTTTATTGGAGGGATTTTTTGAAATTGTTTTAACACCTGTTCTTCATTCTCATTTCCAAAAGTAATTAAAGCCCGATCGCCTTTTTGTATAGTTTTGTCCAATAAACCATCGTCTTTTACTCCGTTGAGGAAAAACTGCAATGTCCCACCAAAACCTGTACAAAATTTTTCGCCTGTGCCTGTTACCAAGCAATCTTTTGTTAATTTAAAAGGAAGTGTTTTAAAAAAATCATTCCAGGCAATAGCAGTTTTTTTTACATGGATAATATTAGGGTTATCTGCTTGTATAAAAACATCCGGGGATTGATTATGATACATGGCCGCAGTAAATACTCGAAACGCACCATGAGTGAATATGCCAAAGCTTGCCTCGTAATCTACCGAAGCCTTTTGCGAAAGAAGAGTTGGGCTCGTAGTGTTAATTTTTGACTGTTGTTTTATATTAGTTAACAATAGAGCAAATAAACCCGCAATAACTAAGACTCCTACCACTTTAAACAGAATATTCCATTGAAGGAGCTTGGACATGCAGAAATTATATCAGGAATGTGGATTCGAGGTTTGCCCTATTAGATTAAACTAATGAGGCATACCAAGCTTTTTTGCTTCCATTAAAAATACGCCGTAAGGGTGTACCGGCTTATATAAGAGTTCTGAAGTCGTCCTCGTTGCTCCGAGGGCTACTATAGTCCTGAGCGTAGTCGAAAGAGACGACGTTCGAACTTTTTTGGAAATTATTACGTAGTCTGAACCGTTACTTTGGCTCCGTGTGGATCAAAGGCTTGGATATTCTTTTTTGCATCTAATATCTCTATTCCTAATATTTTGCCCCTTACATCTTCATCCACCAAAATGGAATCCGAGACTTTTCTAGTTCGGTTATACTTTCCTTTTGCTAATTCAATATACATCGCGTCTACTTTTGAATCATAGTGCATTTTCATATGTTATTCCTCCAGGTAATAAGCTGTAACTACCGTTATTTTTGATCCCTCGGTCTTTGTTACAACTTCTAGTATTTTACCACCAATGCGCATTCGCCGCAACTTTCTTTCTCGAAAACTCGGAAGGATTTCTTCTGGGCTCTGTACAGCCTTCCTTACTAATTTCTTAGAGATTCTTCTCTTTCTGATTTGATAACTAGCGTGGTCAGAAAAAACAATGGGCACAGCCCCTATTGTACCATTCTCTTTGCCTCCGAGGGCTAGACGGCGTTCGAACTTTTTGTATTACGAATCTTTAGTTGCAATAACGCTGATTTCAATGGTTGCTCCAAGTGGTAATTCTTTTACACATACCGCTTCTCTGGCTGGGAAAGGTTCAGAAAAATAAGTTGGATAAGCTTCATTAAGGCCTTTCAATTCAGTCATATCAGTAAGATAAATTACTACTTTGACAACATTGTCTAAATCTGTACCGGCAGCCTTTAGAATCTCGCGTAGGTTTTTCATAATTTGCTCGACTTTTTCTTTAGTAGATCCTTCAATAAGTTGCCCTTCAGGAGTCGAATGAATTTGTCCAGCAACAAATACTAAACCATTAGCAACTATAGCTTGCGAGAGAATTGCCGGAGCCTGAGGCGCATTTTTCGTTTCAACTTTTGTTTTCATGCAGAAATTATATCAGGAATGTGGATTCGAGGTTTGCCCTATTAGATTAAACTAATGAGGCATACCAAGCTTTTTTGCTTCTATTAAAAATACGCCGTAAGGGTGTACAGGCTTATATAAGAGTTCTGAAGTCGTCCTCGTTGCTCCGAGGGCTAGACGACGTTCGAACCTTTTACCTGCTCTTAACTAGATTTAAGATCGTCTCGTAATGCTTTGTAATCTTCCCATTAAACTTTAAATTTATGAGTGCTCTTATTGAGTCATATAATTTCATTCTTTGCTCATGCTCAAGTGTAAGATGATCTGAATATGTGTTTAACAACTTTATGTATTTTTCTGCACTATATATTTCTGTCCAGAGATACCTGTATGACATAGGCTCGGTAAACAATCCAGTTGAGACTGCTTTTTTATTCGAGTTTCTCTCCTCATCCATAGGATTCGAAAGGTTAACTAATTCGGGTGCAAACTTCTGATAAATGGTTTGTACTTCCTCAAAAAACTTATCATCTGGCCAATTATCATTTTTAATATGCTTATTCCAAAAAACAGCCAATGTTCCTCCTGTTTTTAGAACTCTTGATGATTTTTTATATTTAATATCGGGGTCAATCCAGTGAAAGGAGGTTGCTGCAAATACTAAATCAAAATAATTTTTTTGAAGTTCATATTCCTCAAAAGAAGTGGCAATTATTCGGACATTCTTATAGGGGTGAAGTTTTTCTTTTGCTACATTAGCGAGCGCTGATCCTTTTTCCAAGCAAAGAATATCAAATCCCTCTTTTGCCAGTGGTAGCGTAGCTTGACCAGTGCCGCAGCCAATTTCTAAAAGCTTAGCTTTTTTTGTTAAATTTGTGTAAGCGAGTAAATCTTTATAGAGCTGAGACGAATACCCAGGCCTAACTTCATCATATAGACGGGCGACTTGATTAAAAGTATCACGACGGCTCATGCAGAAATTATATCAGGAAGATTCTAAAACAGATTTAAGCTTGTTTAAATCATTTTGAGTAAATGGCATATCAAGGCTTCCTTTATCTACCCATTCAAAATATTCAAGCTTCGAGGTATTTTCGTTAATTGGCGTATAAGTATATTTAACGTGGTAGTTTTTATCTTTAGATGTTAATTCAAACACTTTATTTTCCTGAAAAGCAGTTACCATGTATTCTCTCCACTGGCTTGCTTTATTTTGGTTTTTATAAATACTTCCCATCTTTACCGGCCACTCATTTGTCTCTTCTTTTATACAATCATCTACCCAAAGTGGAGTATTTTTAGGATCGGTAGTAAAAATAAAAACTTCTTGAACTGGCTCATTTATTTTTACTGTGAGCTTGTTTTCTTTCATGCAGAAATTATATCAGACGCACTATGCAGTGCATCTTTCAGGAAGGTTGTTTTGAAAGAAAATCTTTTAACATTGTTCGCAATGTAGTTCTACCCTTAGTGGTTTTGAAATATTCTTCACGTCTTTTAGCATCTACCATAGAGCGATAAGCTTCATAGAAAATTAATTCAAACGGTATATAATGTTTTGTTGATTTTTCTTTACCACTGTTATGCGTGTCGAGTCGTTTTCTTAAATCTGTAGTATATCCGACATAGATGAAATCTTTTATTTTGCTTCGAAGAACATACACGTGGTGAAAAGTCATGCATCTATTATACTGTGACGCACTAGACAGTGCATCACTGCCTCACCACTCACTTGTGGCGAAGCGATGAACCCGAACGAAGTGAGTGGTTCGTTGCTCCTCGGGCTGGGCTCGAACCAGCAACCTTATCCTTAACAGGGATCTGCTCTACCAATTGAGCTACCGAGGAAAGGCAGATCTTATTTTACCAGATTCCGAATCACGTTCGGAATGACATGAGGGGATTCTGGATAAGCCAGAATGATATCGCACCGACCCGGTGCGTTGCAGGCTTTCAGAAGGGGAGGGTGAGGGCGGTGTCGGTTTTTTTGGGAGACTCCAGATACTTTTTCCAGGAAACCGGGATCTCAACTTTCTTTACCGCATTCAGGTAAAAAATCTTCCCGTGCTCTACTCCGTAATCAAAAAGCTCCCGGGTAAGCGCAACATCGTCCAAACAGTAGCGCTTCAGCTCATCAAGCTTCCCCTCCTTATACAGATTGACTGCATCAAGTCCGTGCCCTGTTTTCCTTTTTCCAAATGTTGCATACAACACATCATTCAGTGCAAGCCTCTTTCCGATCTTCTCTTTTATCTCATCCAGTATGTCAAATGCCGGAAGCCGTGACAAATCGCCGGGATAGTACGCCTGAAGTACCGGAATATCAAAGTTGTTTACGTTGTATCCGATGATATAGGAAGCGTTCTCCAAAATCCGAAATAACGTATTCAGTTCCTCCTCCAAAAAAACTTCGCTTTGCCCTTTTGCATAATCATAGACAGCGCCGACTGAGATGCCAAGCTTTTTGTGACTCGTATAATCTCGAAAGGTATGTTTTGTCTCAACATCAAGAACTACCGGGAGTTTTTGTTGGGTTTTCATGAATTCTTATTGTAGCAGATCCCGAAACACCCTGAACCAGAACAAAGTACGGTTCAGGGTAGTCCCGTAGCGATCTTTGATCTGGTACTGGGACAAGTTCGGGATGACTCCGACGTACGTCGGAGTCAATTCAGTCTCTTCCTGCGTTTCGACTCTTTGTAGATCTCCATCTCAACCGGAGAGGGAGGAGTGATCCCCTCGATAAGCCGAAGGTCGACTTTGTTTATTTTTTTCTGAAACTGATCGTACAGATTGTCTAAAAATTGAAATAAGATGTCTCGTTCCTTTCTTGTGAGTCTTGGGCTTTGATTTCTAAAAAACTCGTCCATCTTCCCAAGATTCCACAGCATCTCAATCAAATTTTTGTCTTCAAGATTAAGCAGGGATATGTCGCCTTGAAGCGGCCGGATCTTGAAACGCATCATCTGCACCTCGTGCCGCATCTGTTCGATCTCGGGCCGGTTCTCAAGAAGATCGCGCTGAAACTCAAGAATCATCCGAAAGACATCAACCTTCTTGCTCTTTGCCATGATATTTTCATTATACTGATTAATATGAGAGCTGTAAAGACACTTCTCTTTTCCGTACTTGTCGTGTTTCTCTTTTTCTCACTTACCAAAAATCTCTTTGATTATAAAAAAACACTCGATTTCTACAAAAGCTTTCAGGAGGAATTTGAAAAAGAAAAAAAAACGAATGTCAGTTTAAAAACCAAAACGCTCAAAAATAGCGCGCCGTCGGAGCTTGAGAAGACGATTCGAAACAAACTCAATCTCCTCAAAAAAAATGAGCTTGCAATCATTATTCCCAAGCCAACGCCTACCCCTGCCGCTGTCGCTGCGAAACCGCAGCCGGCGTACGTCCAATGGTGGCGGCTCTTCTTCCAAAACTGACACCTATCTGATATAATGTAACTGTTTCAGATAGATGTCATTCCGAACGTGATTCGGAATCTGCTGTCTCTTTGACAGCGGATCCTGAAACGAGTTCAGGACGACATACGACTTTACGGGGTAGTGTACGGTTGCACAGAAGGCTCATAATCTTCTAGACCAGGTCCAACTCCTGGCCCCGTAACCATTCGACTCGTCCTTCGATAAACTCAGGACTCGCTCATGGTCTTCGACCGTTCGAGGCGAATGTCCTGAGCGAAGACCCGTCTGACGGGTCGAAGTCGAAGGAAAAAAGTATAATATCCACATGAAAGACTTCCTTCTCTCCGTCATTATCCCCGTTTACAATGAGGAAAAAAACATCGCTCCACTTCTTCGGCGACTTTTGCCGGTTCTTGAGAAATATCGGCATGAGATCCTTTTTATTGATGACGGATCCTCCGATAAGACCGCATCAGAAATCAAACGCTTCATTTCAAAGAATTCTGCAATAAAACTCGTTCGTTTTTTGCGAAACTTCGGCCATCAGATGGCACTTTCCGCAGGGTATCAATTAGCCCAAGGAGATTGTGTGGTAAGTCTTGATGCGGATTTGCAGGATCCGCCGGAGGTTATCCCCAAGATGGTTGAAAAGTGGCAAAAGGGGATGCAGATAGTGTATGCAAAACGCAGTGTCCGCGATGTTGATGGACCGTTTAAGAAGTTGTCGGCAGGCCTTTTCTATCGCTTCATCAATTTCCTATCTGACACAAAGATTCCCTCCGAGGTAGGAGACTTTCGCCTCTTGGATAAGGAGGTTGTCTCCTATATAAACGCTCTTTCCGAGCAGTCGCTTTTCTTGCGGGGGCTTGTTGCCTGGGGCGGATACCCATCTGCCTCGGTAGAATATAAAAGGGAAAGGCGATATGCGGGAGGAACCCACTACACCTTCTCAAAGATGGCAAATCTCGCGCTTGAGGGGATAACCTCCTTTTCCACAAAGCCTCTTCGCCTTGCAACGTACTTGGGGTTTGTGTTTGCTACTTTGGGAGTTTTGGGCGTTGTCTATGCTGTCTTGGGGAAAATATTTCTTCCTGAATACTGGGTTCCCGGATGGACAGCTCTTTTTGTCGGTATCATGTCGTTTGGAGGAGTACAGCTTATCACCATAGGAATAATCGGTGAGTATATCGGTAAAATTTACAAAGAGGTACAGAGGCGGCCGAAATTTCTCATAAAAGAAAAGGTAAACTTAGATTAACGAGCTATTGGTATGAGAATTGTCGGTATTATTCTGGTCTCTATCGGGGTCGCTCTTCTTTTGTTTGTTGGCTTCTCCTATCTTAAAGAGAGAAATAAAACAGTCTCGCCGATACCTGAGGATCGCGGAGTAAAAGTAATCTTCATAACCCCGACACCATAGAGAATCTCAAAACTCAAATGTCAAATGTCAAAGCCAAATCCAAAATCTTAAATCTTTTAAATTAGATTGTGAGTTTTTAGTTTTACGTTTTGGTTTTGAGTTTTGCGTTTTGCGTTTTGAGTTTTTACTCTCCAATTTTAAACTCAAAAATGTTGACCGGGCTTCCTCCCAAAAAAAGAAAGTCTATGGTCCGCAGGATCAAAAACGCACTTATGAAAAGAATGAATCCTATGATTGCAAACTTTAGCGTTCCTTGTGCTTTCTTTACGCGCTCCGGATTCCCAAAAGAAGTAAGGTAGCTAAAGGAACCGATCACAAACATGATAAAAAGAACAACAATGGCCAAAGAAGACGCGAAAAGCACGACTCTTCTAAAGACAACCTCTAAGCATTTTAAGGTTGGGACACCGTCTACTCTGCAGTTTTCCCACGTAACGCGCTCTGCCGCATTAACCATTATTTGAAGAAGCATAATCAAGCGGTTCTTACTGACCGATTAAGTTGGGGACGGTAATCTCACAAGTAAGGCCGACACAAATCTTTTGCTGAAAGACCACCTGCTCCAAGGTCACCATGATTGCCAAAACCGCAACGATAAGAATAAGCCCAATAATTGCAGCCTGGATTTTGTCTCGTGCCTTCTCAACATTCTCTTTTGCGCCACCTGATGTGACCCATGAGAATGCGCCCCAGAGTAAAAACAAGAGGGCGCCGAGTCCCGCAAGCACAAAAAAGAAGCGGACAAGAAAAGTCAAAAGTTGTGAAAGAGTCGGAACAGCAAATCCTAGATTAATGAGCTGCATTGAGAATTATTATAGAATGGCGCTTTTGCTTTTGTCAACAGAACTTTTTGAAACGCCTTACTCTTCCAAGCTTTCTCGAACCTCCTCCATCGTCCCCAAGAATCCGGAAACATCATCCTTAAAAAGGATCAGAGAGTTTCTCCTTCTTGCCTCACCTTCTTTCACGAAGCGGGATTCGGTGATCTTAAGATACTTGCTCCCGTTCGTTGCTTCTTTTATGTCAAAAAAGTATGTGCGCTTCCCGCATTTTAATAGCTTTGTTGTTGTTTCTTCACTTTGTTCTGCCATAGGTATCACCCCCTTTCGTTAGACCGGTTAGGGTTAAGGTTAAGAAGCCAGTATGGAAGTTAGGTAAAGAAGTTGGTATTTTTATTGTTCGGTCCTGCCCCGCACCGTGCTTGCTCTGGTGCGGGGCCTGTCGAGAACGTTCCCTAGTGTCATCCCCGCGAAAGCGGGGATCCAGAACTTCTGGATTCCCAATCAAGTTGGGAATGACACCTAACCCAACTTCCTAACCCAAACCGGCTTCCTTACCTTAACCCTTACCCTTACTCCTCTTTTGCTCGATACTGCAATGCTTCAGCAACGGCTCCAACTTCGATCATCATACCGCCTTCAAGATCGGTGATGGTCTGTGCGATTTTTATGATCTTGAAATATGATCGCGCCGAAAGAGAAAGCCGCGAGATTGCCGTCTTCAAAAGCTCTATCGCCTCATCGGTAAACTG